>JAICGL010000014.1 GCA_025923175.1 Acidimicrobiia bacterium | reverse complement strand
TCAGGGAACGAATGGCCGCCCGCCGACCACCACCGACGCCGGAATCCCGGTCGCCAGCCAGGAGCATTCGCTCACCCTCGGACCCGACGGACCGATCCTGCTCCAGGACTTCTACCTGATCGAGCAGATGGCCAACTTCAACCGGGAACGCATCCCCGAGCGCCAGCCCCACGCCAAGGGCGGCGGCGCCTACGGCACGTTCGCGGTCTCCGACGACGTCAGCCGGTACACCAGGGCGGCCGTGTTCCAGCCGGGCGCGGAGACCGATGTCCTCGTCCGGTTCTCGAGCGTGGCGGGGGAGCGGGGCTCGCCCGACACGTGGCGCGACCCCCGCGGCTTCGCGATCCGGTTCTACACGAGCGACGGCAACCTCGACCTCGTCGGCAACAACACCCCGGTCTTCTTCCTGCGTGACCCGATGAAGTTCCAGAACTTCATCCGTTCGCAGAAGCGGCTGGCGGGGAACAACCTGCGGGACGCCGACATGCAGTGGGACTTCTTCACGCTCTCGCCCGAGTCGGCCCACCAGGTCACCTGGCTGATGGGCGACCGGGGCATCCCGAAGTCCTGGCGTCAGATGAACGGCTACTCCTCGCACACCTACATGTGGGTCAACGCCGAAGGCGAGCGGTTCTGGGTGAAGTACCACTTCAAGTCGGACCAGGGCGTCGAGTGCCTCACCCAGGACGAGGCCGACCGGATCGCCGGTGCGGACGGCGACTTCCACCAGCGGGACCTGTACTTCGCCATCGAGCGGGGCGAGTTCCCCAGCTGGACACTCAAGATGCAGATCATGCCGTTCGAGGACGCCAAGACCTACCGGTTCAACCCCTTTGACCTGACCAAGGTGTGGCCTCACGGCGACTACCCGCTGATCGACGTCGGCAAGATGACGTTGAACCGCAACGTCACCGACTACCACACTGAGATTGAGCAGGCGGCGTTCCAACCCAACAACGTCGTGCCCGGCACCGGCCTGTCGCCGGACAAGATGCTGCTGGCCCGGGGCTTCTCCTACGCCGACGCCCACCGGGCGCGCCTCGGGGTGAACTACCAGCAGATCCCGGTCAACCGGCCGCGGGTCCCCGTTCGCAGCTACTCCAAGGACGGGGTCATGCGCATCGACAGCGTGACCGATCCTGTCTACTACCCGAACTCGGTCGAGACCGCCCCCGCCGCCGACACCGACGCCTACAAGGAAACGGCGGTGTGGGCCGCCGACGGCGAGATGGTCCGGGCGGCGTACACACTCCACGCCGAGGACGACGACTACGGCCAGGCCAACACGCTGCTCAACCAGGTGATGGACCAGGCACAACGCGACCGCCTCGTCGACACCGTCTCGGGAGCGCTCTCCGGCATCCGTCGGGAGGAGATCCTCCAGCGGGCCTTCCAGTACTGGCGCAACATCGACAAGACAACCGGCGACAGGATCGAGGCATCCACCCTCGTCAAGCGTGCGAGCGCGGCGCCCGAGAAGGGCGGTGCCCGCTTCGACTGAGGATGGCCCGATGCCTTCCCTCCACCTGACAAGGAGTTCTACCTGTGACCGAACCGATGTATCACCCGGCCACACCTGAGATCGCCGCTCGGCGAAAGGAACTTGCGCCAGAGATCCACGACGCGTTCGAGGCATTCAGCCGTGTTGTCTTCGCAGATGGCGCGCTCCCGGAGAAGACCAAGCAACTCATTGCCGTAGCTGTCGCCCACACCACTCAATGCCCGTATTGCATCCAGGGACATACCCGCCTGGCAACGCGCAGGGGCGCCGGCCCTCAGGAGATCATGGAGGCGATCTGGGTGGCAGCCGAGAGGCGCGCCGGAGGCGCGTACGCGCACTCCACCCTGGCACTGGATGCGCTCGCCCATCAGCACGCCGCATCGGCGGGGGAGTGACGCATGGTGCCGAAGCTCGATCCGGCCATCCACGAGTTGGCCTCGGGCCCGAACTACGGCGTTCTGGCCACCCTGATGCCCGGCGGTTGGCCCCAGACCAGTGTGGTCTGGGTGGACTCCGACGGCGAACACCTGCTGGTCAACACCGAGGTCCACCGGCAGAAGTTCCAGAACATCTCCCGCGACGACCGGGTCTCGGTCGTGGTCTGGGACCACGACCGGCCCGACCGGGAAGGCGAGGTACGGGGACGGGTGGTTGACACGCTGACTGGCTCCGACGCGAGGGAGCACATCGACAGGCTCTCCCAGAAGTACGCCGGCGCTCCTTACGGCATACCCATCAAGTCCGAGCGGGTGATCCTGCTCATCGAGCCCGTCCACCAAGTGCCGCCCCGGACGTGAGCACGAAAGGGCATGACAATCGAGGTGTTCGGACGATGATCAGGTGCCCACCGGTTCAACCCAGGTAGAGCTCTGGGTGTACGTCCTCCATCGTGATCGTCACGCTCTCTCGTGGGGTGTTGGCCACCGGTCCCTCGGTGCGCCGCTTCAGGTGCGCCAGCTCCCCGTCGATTCTGGCACCGGCCGCCTCGAGAAAGGTTTGGATGGAACGGCGGGCGATCCGGTGGCCCAACAGCCGGTCACCGAAGCCGCCGACCGGCCCAAGGGGCAGGGAATAGTGGCCGGACAGCTGCAGCCGGGAACCGCTTCCCTCCGAGTGAGCTTCGAGGTGGCCTTCGAATGTCGGGAGCGCGCCTTGATGGTCGTGTGCATGCCACGACAGCCTGAAGCGGCCCACCGCCCCGTCGTTCGGCAGCCGGCCGAAGGCAACGTCGACCTCGTGCGCCAGGCTCACCCCGCCGCCGAGATCAACCGCCAACTCCGCTGCGAACGCCTCCGTATCGCGTGCCGGCCGCCCGGTCAGGATGCCGGGCGGGTCGCTGCAGAGGATCTCGACCACCAGCTTTGGCTCAGCTTGGACACGAACACTTGCCTCGAGCGCTCGTTCCATGGGATCACCCCTTCTGCGACCGGACGGGCTCGGGGCCGCCGCTCATGGCCCATGGCTGGAGACTGTGGACGAACTCTAGCACGCGCTAGAAAAAATCCTCGTAGGACTGGCCGTCGTTTCGCCGGTGTCGCTCCGCGGCTTGCCGAGTCCAAGGGATTCACACCGCCGAGCGATCGGCGGTCTACCTCTCCCACCGGTGGCCCGAGGGGGAGGGGGGCCGCCAGCGGGATGAGGAAGTCTTCCCAGTCTCACTTGGCATGTTCACGCCACGGGCAGCATGCTGCTCTCGGCGGGCACCTCCTGTTCGTTCACGACGAACAGCGCCGCTCGGGTGGCGGATTCTGCCACCTCTCGCCAGTGGTGGCCGCAGAAGAAGAGCGGCCCAGCCGCAAACTGCGCCCGCACGAGGGCTTGGGCACCGCATTCGGCGCGGTCACATCGGTCGCCGGTGTCCATCTCGGGTCCACCTTTCTAAAACAAAGTTCATATGTAGGTAGAACCAGGACAGACCCGTTTATATGCCCACACCTAAGCCGGCGGGCGAGGGGTAGTGGTCACAGCCGCTCGACGATCATGGCCATTCCCTGGCCGCCGCCGACGCACATCGACTCGAGGCCCACCGTCTTGTCGGCGTCCTCCAGGCTGTTCAGGAGGGTGGTCATGATGCGGGCGCCCGTCATGCCGAAGGGATGCCCGAGGGCGATGGCTCCGCCGTTGACGTTGAGCTTGTCGTAGGGGATGCCCAGATGGCGGGCGGAGGGGATGACCTGGGCGGCGAACGCTTCATTGATCTCCACCAGGTCCACGTCGTCCATCGTCATTCCCGCCCGGCGCAGCGCCTGGCGGCAGGCCTCGATGGGGCCCAGGCCCATGATCTCGGGGTCGAGGGCCGTCACCCCGCTGGCGATGATGCGGGCCAGGGGCCGGATTCCAAGGTCCCGGGCCTTCGTGTCGCTCATCACCACCACGGCGGCGGCGCCGTCGTTGAGCGGACAGCTGTTGCCGGCCGTCACCGTGCCGTCGGGGCGGAAGACGGGCTTGAGCGAGGCGAGTTTCTCCAGCGAGGTGTCCGGTCGCGGCCCGTCGTCGGCGGTGACCTGGTTGCCATTGGGCAGGACCACCGGGGTGATCTCCTTGTCGAAGAACCCTCGCTTCTGCGCCGCCACCGCCCGGGATTGGGATTGGAGGGCGAACTCGTCCATCTCCTCCCGGGACACGCCCTCGAGCTGGGCCACGTTCTCCGCCGTCTGCCCCATGGCGATGTAGACATCGGGGAAGCCGTCCTCCACCGGCGCCCACGGCTCCGCCTCGGCCTGGCTCCGGGCCTCGGAGCGTTGGGCCGCCTGGTCGAACCGGGCGTTGCGGGTGTCGGGGAGGCTGTCGGAGCTTCCCTTGACGAAGCGCGACACCAGCTCCACGCCGGCAGCCACGAACACGTCGCCTTCACCCGCCTTGATGGCGTGGGCGGCCATCCGGATGGTCTGCAGTGATGACGAGCAGTAGCGGGTGATGGTGCAGCCCGGCACCTCGGGCAGACCGGCCAGGATGGCGACCACCCGGCCCATGTTGTAGCCCTGTTCCCCGCCGGGTAGGCCGCAGCCCAGCATCAGGTCCTCAACCTCCGAGGGGTCGAGCTCAGGCACCTTCGCCAGCGCGGAAACCACGATGCCGGCCACCAGGTCATCGGGGCGCAGCTCGACCAAAGACCCTTTGAAGGCCCGCCCGATCGGGCTGCGGGCGGTGGCGACGATGACGGGCTCGGCCATGGAACCTCTCCTTCAGCTCAGGAACCGAAATCGAGCGTAGAGCAGTCGATGTCGGAAGCCGCATCGGGACCAACCTGCCGGCGGTTTGTGTCAGTCGCGACAATCCAAGACCGCCGGCCTCCGAGAAGACGTTCCACCGGTTGCGACCCCGGTAACGCCACCGCACCCATGAAGGAGGCGTCATGTATCAGCACATCCTGATTCCTACCGATGGTTCCGAATTGTCCAACAAGGCGATCCCGGAAGGGATCGAACTCGCCAGGGCCATCGGCGCACGCGTCACGGCCATCCACGTCTCGCCAACCTTCCACACGTTCTCGACCGATCCGCTCGTCGTGACGGACCGCGCCGCCGATTACGAGACGGACGCTGGGAAGGTTGGCCAGGAATACCTCGCGGTCGTCGAAGACGCAGCTCGCGCCGCCGGCGTGCCCTACGAAGGTGTCCACGTGCTGCACGACCATCCCCACCAGGCCATCCTCGACGAGTCGAAGAAGCGGGGCTGCGACCTCATCGTCATGGCCTCACACGGCCGTCGAGGGATGGCCGCGCTTGTGCTCGGCAGCGAAACCCATAAGGTCTTGACCCACGGCACCACCCCGACGTTGGTGTGCCGCTGACCGTTCGAGATTTCACCCTGGAGGCGGTTCCGCCGTTCCGTCTCGAACTCACCGCCTGGGCGTTGCGGCGCCGCCGGCACAATGCCGTCGACCGTTGGGACGGCGAGACATACGGCCGCGCCGACTGGGGGTCTCAGTCGCGGCCGAAAGCCGGGCCTGAAGTCCGTCAGAGTTCGAACACGAGAGAGAAGGGAGGACAAGTGGAGCTGCGCACCGAGCATTTCGAGGCAGAGATCCTCCACCCCGCACACGGCTTTGCGCCGGTGGTTACCCCGCTCGAGGTTCGCTGGGATCCTCTGACAGGTCACACCGCCCGCGTCTTGCCTCCGTCCGGTCTCATGGCTCCGCAGCGCTATGACCTGGCCTCGTTGGCCGAGGATACGCGAGCTTCGTGTCCCTTCTGCTCTGAGCGAATCGAAACCGCCGTGCCCCGTTTCCCGCCCGGGATCGTGCCCGAAGGGCGGATCCGGGTGGGCGAGGCGGTCCTCTTCCCCAATCTCTTGCCGTACTCGCAATACAGCTCGGTGTCGGTGTACTCACCGGAACAGCACTTTCTCACCTTGAGCCAGCTGACTCCGCGCCTGGTCGCCGACAATCTGGCCGCGCAGGTGGCCTTCGACCGGGCCGTGCTGTCCGCCGACGGGTTCGCCCAATGGGCATCGGTCAACGCCAACCACATGCTTCCGTCGGGCAGTTCCCTCTTCCACCCCCACTTCCAGGGGATCGTGCACCGGATTCCCACCAACCAGCAACGGCGTCTCGCCGCCGTCCCCGGCGAACGCTACGCCGAGTACCTGGCCACCGAGCGCCGTTTGGGTCGTCGCTGGTTGGGGGAGCTCGGAGGGGTGGAATGGTTGGCCGCCTTCGCTCCGCTCGCCCCGGGAGACATCCGGGCCTTCCTTCCCGGCGGCGTGTCATCTCCGGTCGAGCTCGCTTCTGACCAGGTCGAGGCGCTGGGCGCAGGGATCTCCATCGTCCTCGGTCTGTACGCCGAACTCGGATTCGAATCGTTCAACATGGCGCTCTACGGCGCCCCCGTTGGAACCCCGGGCTATGTCCTGAATCTTCGCATGGTCTGCCGCTCCAATCTCGAGCCGTTCTACCGCTCGGACGTGGCCTGGCTGGACCGGCTGCATGGAGAGGCCGCCGTTGACCTCCCCCCTGAGGAGCTAGCGGATCGGGCTGCGGGACGGTTCCGTTAGCGCATGCCGCTGCTGGCCGTCATTGTGCCAGTTGGCGCAGCACGTATTGGAGGATCCCGCCGTGGCGGTAGTAGTCGGCTTCCGTGGGTGTCTCGATGCGGACTCGGGATCGGAACTCGACACCGGCGCCGGCCGCGTCGACCGCCCGGACGGTGAGTTCGGTGGGCAGGGCATCGGAGGCGCGCCGTTCGGCGAGGCCGCTGATGGAATAGGTCTCGGTTCCGCTGAGGCCGAGTGAATCGGCGGTGTCTCCGTCGGCGAACTGGAGGGGAAGGACGCCCATGCCGATGAGGTTGGACCGGTGGATGCGCTCGAAGCTCTGGGCCAGGACGGCGCGCACCCCGAGGAGCAGTGTTCCCTTGGCCGCCCAGTCGCGTGACGAGCCCGACCCGTATTCGGTGCCGGCCAGAATGATGAGCGGTACTTCGTCGGCGGCGTAGCGCAGCGCGGCGTCGTAGATGGTCATCGTTTCGCCGCTGGGCTGATGGCGCGTCCAGCCCCCCTCGGTGCCGGGCGCGAGCTCGTTGCGGAGACGGATGTTGGCGAAGGTGCCGCGGATCATCACTTCGTGGTTCCCGCGGCGCGAACCGTAGGAGTTGAAGTCCTCCGGGCCGAGGCCGTGGTCGATGAGCCATCGGCCGGCGGGCGTCTCCGGCCCGATCGACCCGGCCGGCGAGATGTGGTCGGTGGTGACCGAGGGACCCAGCTTGGCCAGGCAGCGAGCTCCGGTGATGTCGGCGAGCGGGGCCGGGTCGCGGCCCATGCCATCGAAGAAGGGTGGGCGGTGGACATAGGTGGACCTGTCGTCCCATTGGAAGCGCGAGCCCGACGCCACGTCGAGGCTGTTCCACCGGTCGTCCCCGGCGAAGACCGCCCCGTAGGCGTTGGTGAACATCTCGGAGCGGACGGCGTCGCGGATCGTCTCTTGCACCTCGGCGGGAGAGGGCCAGATGTCGACGAGATGCACGGGAGCGCCGTCCTCGTCGTTACCGAGCGGTTCGCGGGTCAGGTCGATCTCCATGGTGCCGGCCAGCGCGTAGGCCACCACGAGAGGCGGTGAGGTGAGATAGTTCATGCGGACGTCGGGGTTGATGCGCCCCTCGAAGTTCCGGTTGCCCGACAACACCGACACCAGGGCGAGGTCCTCGGCGAGGGCCGAGAGGGCCGGATCGATCGGTCCGGAGTTGCCGATGCAGGTGGTGCAGCCGAACCCGACCAGGTGGAATCCGAGCTTCTCCAGGTAGGGCAGCAACCCGGCACGTTCGTAGTAGTCCATCACCACTCGCGACCCGGGGGCCAACGAGGTCTTCACCCACGGTTTCACGGTGAGGCCGCGTTCCACCGCCTTCTTGGCCAGCAGCCCGGCTGCGAGCATGACCGCGGGGTTCGACGTATTGGTGCAGCTGGTGATGGCGGCGATCACGATATGACTGTGATCGACTCTGCAGGTGGTGCCCCCCGTCAGCGTGACTCGATGGGAGGCGGAGATGGGGGGCCCCATCTCCTCGGGGCGGGGCCGGCGTGGCCCCTCGACCCGTGCCGCGGGACCGCTGGCGGCGGGTGGGTCGCTGGCCGGGAACGACTCCGCCGACGCCGCGTCAAGGCCACCGGCAGCCAGTTCCCGTCGCCCACGGTTGAGGACGGGCCTTTCGTCCGGCCCGCGAGACTTTCCCAGGACGAGCCGAGAAAGGGCGGCCCGCTGCACCCGCTTGGCGTCGCGCAGCGCGACGCGGTCCTGGGGTCGGGTCGGGCCGGCCAGGCTGGGCTCGATGGTGGACAGGTCGAGCTCGATCTCCGTCGAGAAAACTGGCTTGCGACCAGGGTCGTGCCAGAGACCCTGCGTCTTGGCGTAGGCCTCCACCAGGGCCACCCGTTCTTCGGATCGGCCGGTGAACCGCAGGTATCGCAGCGTCTCGTCGTCGATGGGGAAGATCGTGACGGTCGACCCGTATTCCGGGCTCATGTTCCCGATGGTGGCCCGGTTCTCGAGCGGGACGTTGGCCACGCCGGGCCCGTAGAACTCGACGAACTTGCTCACGACGCCGTGGTGGCGGAGCCGCTCAGCGATGGTGAGAACGAGGTCGGTGGCGGTCGCCCCCTCCGGCAGTTCACCGTGCAGCTTGAACCCGACGACGCTGGGAATCAGCATGCTGATGGGCTGGCCGAGCATGGCCGCCTCGGCCTCGATGCCGCCCACACCCCAGCCGAGCACGCCCAGGCCGTTCACCATCGGTGTGTGGGAGTCGGTGCCCACCAGCGTGTCGGGATAGGCCGATCCCTCTTCGGTGCTGAACACCACCCGGGCGAGGTACTCGAGGTTCACCTGGTGGCAGATGCCGGTATCAGGCGGCACCACCCGCAATCCCTCGAACGCCTGCTGGCCCCACCGCAGGAAACGGTACCGCTCCCGGTTCCGTTCGAACTCCAACCGGGCATTGACGTCGAACGCGTCGGGAGTGCCGAACCGGTCGACGATCACCGAGTGGTCGATCACGAGCTCGGTCGGCACCCTCGGATTCACGCTGGCCGGATTCCCGCCGAGGGTCACGACCGCGTCCCGCATGGCCGCGAGGTCGACCACGGCGGGCACCCCGGTGAAGTCCTGCATGAGGATCCGGGCGGGCGAGAAGGCGATCTGGTCATGGGGCTCGGCAGCCGGATCCCAGGTCGCCAGGGTCTCGATGTCCGCCGCGGTGACCGACACACCGTCCTCGTTGCGAAGCAGATTCTCCAGGAGGATCTTCAAGGAGTAGGGCAAGCGCTCGACGTTGAGATGGTCGAGGGCCGAGAGTGCGAAGATCGAATACCGCCGCTGCCCGACGGCCAGGTCTCGACGGCTGCCAAATGTGTCGGACGTCACCGCTCTGCCCTGGCCAGTTCGTTGACGACCAGCGATCCCTCGGCGTAGCGGGCGCGCAGTGCCTTCTTGTCGAACTTGTCGACGCTCGTCTTCGGGATCTTGTCGATGAAAGACCACCGCTCAGGGAGCCAGAGCCGGGGGACACGTTCGGCGAGGAACGCCGACAGCTCCTCGGGCGTCACCGGGGCTGCCTCCTTGAGGACGACGCAGGCCAGCGGCCGTTCGTCCCAGCGTTGGTCGGGCACTCCGATGACGGCGGCCTCGGCGACGCCGGGATGGGCCATGAGCTGGTTTTCGAGTTCCACCGAAGAGATCCACTCGCCCCCCGACTTGATCACGTCCTTCACCCGGTCGGTGATGCGCACGAATCCCCGGTGGTCGACCGTCCCGGCGTCGCCGGTGCGGAGCCACCCGTCGTGGAAGCGGTCGGGGGCGGGATCCCGGTGGTAGGCGGCGGTGACCCACGGGCCGCGGACCTCGATCTCGCCGGCCGACTTCCCGTCCCAGGGGAGCACCTCGCCCTTGTCGTCGGCGATGCGGAGCTCGACCCCGGGCACGATCCGTCCGGTCATCGACCGGTACTCCCACTCCTCCTCGGAACCGACGCCCTTGGGGGGAAGGGCGACGGCTCCGAGGGGGCTCGTCTCTGTCATCCCCCAGGCCTGGACGATCTCGAGACCGTGACGCTCCCGGAACGCTTCCATGAGTGTCCGGGGCACGGCCGCCCCGCCGACCACGACCCGACGGAGGGAGGAGAGATCGCTGGGGTGGGCGTCGGTATGGCGGAGGATGGCGTTCCACACGGTGGGGACGCCCACCGAGTAGGTCACCCCTTCCTCCTCGATGGTCCGCACGAGCGACGCCGGCTGGAGGAAGCGGTCGGGCATGACGAAGTCGATGCCGACCATCCAGCCGGTGTACGGCAGGCCCCAGGCGTTGACGTGGAACATCGGGACGATGGCGAGCAGGCGGTCGTCATTGCGCAGTTCGAGCTGGCCCCAGGCGGCCAGTGAGTGCAGGAAGACCGAGCGGTGACTGTAGACCACGCCTTTGGGGTCACCGGTCGTGCCGCTCGTGTAGCACATGGAGGCGGCTGCCCGTTCGTCGAGTTCGGGCCAGGCGAACCGGGGTTCCTCGGCCGACACCAGCTCGTTGTAGCGCGCTGCTTCGCCGAGGGCGCCGGCCTCGCCTTCGCCGATGACGACGACGTGTTCGACAGCAGGGCAGCGGGGGAGCACGGCCGCCAGGAGGGGGGCGACGGAAGCGTCGACCAAGATCACGCGGTCCCCGCCGTGGTTGATGACGAAGGTGAGCTGGTCGGGAGACAGCCGCAGGTTCAGCGTGTGGAGCACTGCGCCCATGGACGGCACGGCCAGGTAAGCCTCGAGGTGCTCCTGGTTGTTCCACGCCAGGGTTCCGACGACGTCACCGCGGCGGATTCCGAGCCGCTGGAGCGCGGCGGCCAGACGCTTGGCCCCTTCGGCCACCTGGGTGAAGTCGGACCGCCGGACCGGGCCGTCGCCCAATGTCGCCACCGAGCTCTGGCCGTGGACGCTGGTTCCGTGCCGGAACAACGAGGTGATGGTCAGTGGCCTCTCGGACATGGTGCTGTCGATCGTCATCGCCGATCTCCCTTTCGCCTTCGTCGCTGCGAATCCGCTCCGGCGGTGGCTACGAGCGCCAAGGCCGGGAGAGCGGCCAGAGTGCTCCGGGCACCGCCGGCGGTGGAGGTGTCCTGGTCCGGGGTGGCCGAACCGCCGGTGGGGGCGGCGGCGTCGTCGGGGAAGGGTTGTGGGGCTTCGGCCGGGTCGCTTCCGGTGGAGACGTTCACGATACGGGCCACGGAGGGGACGGGGCCGTCCGGGTGACCCTTGTTGATCACCAGGTAGTAGTTCCCCGGCGGGGCGGCGATGCCGTCGGGCGGGGCCACGACTTCGAGGCTGTCGCCGCCGGTTCGCGTGAAGGTGAGGGACAGGCCGCGCTGGTCGGGGTCCATGACGTGCTGGGGGGACGGGGTGCGCAGCAGCACGACGGAGGCGATGTCGGCGGCGTCGGGGGTGTGGAGCGTGATGCGCTCCCCGTAGGCGAGGCCGGCCGGCGCTGCGGTGATGCGGGGCCGTTCACCCCGGAAGAGGTAGGGCGGGCTCCAGACCTCGAAGCTCGGGTCTTTGTCGTTGTTGGCGAACGGGGGGCCCTGGTCGTGGTTGGGTCCGGCGTAGTGGCTGGCGAGGGGGCTGTGGCCCCCGAGGAGGACCCGCATGTCGGGCAGGAGCAACGCCGAGTTGTGGTAGGTCCGGTCCCGGGTGTGGGCGGCCACCTCACGCCACTGGCCGGTGGCCGGGTCGTAGAGCTCGGGAACCTTCACCGCGATCTCCGTGCCCGGGTCGATTACCTCGTCCTTGTCGGCGCCGCCCACGCCGAATACGGTGCCGTCAGGGAGCAGGACGCCGGACGGGTACCACCGGGGATGATTCAGATTGCCGGTCAGTTCGTTGGCGACCCGGTCGTCGGCGCCGATCGTGGTCAGGGTGGACAGCGGCAGGGCGAGATAGCCGCCAGGCGGCGGTCCGAGAGTGCCGCCAAAGGTCAGCAGGTTCATGGTGTCGTAGGGGGGCGCCATGAGTAGGGGGACGACGGAGGCACCGCTCCGGGCGCCGGCGGGGGCGGGACCCACTGCCTCCCACTGCTTCGTCGCCGGGTCGAAGAACTGCTGGAGACCGAAGAGCGCCTCGTCGAGCGACTGGCCGAAGGGGCCCCACATCTGGCCCACGCCGGGATAGAAGACCTTCCCGTTGGGCGTGAGCACGAGCCGGGCCACCAGCGGCAGCGTGTTCTCCGACGCGGGGCCCGTGTAGTTCTCGGTCCAGCGGTTGGTCGCCGGGTCGAAGGTTTCCGTCCGGCGGACCTGGCTGCCCTGGGTGTCCTTGATCAGCTTGGTCACCCCGCTGGCCACGAGCACCTTCCCATCACCCAACTCGACCAGGGTCGGGTACCACCGGCCGTACTTCATCGACCCCGCGGCGGAGAAAGTGTCGGTGATCGGGTCGAGGATGCGGGAGCTGCGAAGGCCTTCGAGTTCACCGACGCCGGCGTCGACCGGGTCGCCGTCGCCACGGTCGAGCAGGGCCGGCTCGTTGTACCAGTCGGTCCCACCGGCGATGAGGATGCGGCCGTCGGGCAGGGCGATGAGGTCGGCGCAGAACATGTCGCCGTCGTTGGCCGCCGTGTCATCGGGCGGAGCGGTGGGGTCGTGCGCCGGCCCTCCCAGCGAACCCCAGGTCGATCCCACGAGCCCGTCCCCCGGCCGGCCTGGGATACCGGCCACGCCGGTGGCGTCGTCCGGGGACCGCTGTCCCTCGCGGATGTTGGGGTTGGGCTGCCCGCCACCCGATGGCGTCGGGATGGTGAACTGGGGCGTGCCGGAGCGGAGGTCGAGTATCCGGGACTGGCTGTCACGCGAGCTTGGAGCCGCCGACGTGAACGTCGAGTGCCGCGCGTTCTCCCACGATTCGAGCCCGTTGTAGTAGAAGACCCTTCCGTCCGGCAGCAGGGCCGCCGCCTGCGCCGTCGGCTTGCACACAATGAAGCCGCTCCCGTCCTCAGCGGGGGCGCACCGGGGGACCCCGGCCCCTCCTTCCTCGAACGGGGCGGTCCACCGGCCGGAGACGCCGGCCCCGTCGGGGCCGGCGGCACTGGCCCCGGGAGCGGCCGGGATCAGGAGCGCCGCTGCGACCCCGACGGGGGCCAGCCGACGCCACGGCAGGTTACGGATGCGAGGGCTCATCGATCCCTCTCCTTTGCGCTCGGGCGGCGCGGCGTTCCTCCTCGTCGAGCCGGTCGGCACGTCGCTGGGCCGCCACCATGCCGCCCCAGCCCGGCCCGCCCCAGATCCCCACGTAGGCCCCGACCCCCATGGCGACAGCGAGGCTGACACCGGCAACGAGGAAGAGGAGCGTGCTGACGAGCGCAAGGACGGCGAAGAAACCGATGATCGCCCCCTTGACGGCGGCCCGCCCGATACTGGCGTCCGATGAGTCCGTCGCTGAATGGCCGGCGGCGTGGTTCACGTGTGCGGCCATCAGGCTGTCCCCCGCCGGTCGCGCCGCGGGGCCTGCTGGAAGTTGAGATCGCCGAGCCGAGCGTCGGCGAGGATGCGGAGGAGCTCGGCGTCGGGTTCGCGCACCGGGCGGACGGGGACAAGGGCGGGCCGGCCCCCGTCCGGGCCGCCCTGGCCGTCGCGTCCGGGCAGGGACGACCGAGCGGCGACCACGCCGGCTAAGACCAGCAACCCGGCGAGGCCGACGGTCACGAGGACCGTGGCCATCGTCGCCAGCGCTCCGCCACTCGCCAGAGCCAGGGAGTAGGCCGCGGCTACACCGACGAGAAAGAGCATCCCAGCTCCGCCGACCACCAGCAGCGTCGCGACGCGGTCGTTCTGACGGGAGTCGTCGTGTCTCGGGTCATTGAGCCGACGCTCGCTCATGGGGTCCTCCTTCATGCCGGTTCCCGGGCCTCCTTGCTCGGGTTCTCTACTGGCGCCAACGTCAGGGAGCGCTCGACCCGTCTTCGTTTGTAGCCAATGAAACAAAAGGGGTACTGCTAGTTCGTGAGACCCATCCATACGATTGGGCACGGCACGCTGTCGGCGGGTCGGTTCGTTGAGGTGGTTGTCGCGGCCGGCGTGGATTTCGTGGTGGATGTGCGGCGTTATCCAGGAAGCCGCCGCCATCCACACTTCGCACGGGACGACATGGCAACTTGGCTTCCGGCGGCCGGGGTCGGGTACTGCTGGATGGCGGCGCTGGGCGGACGGCGCACACCAACGTCGGTCTCGGTCAACACCGCATGGCGGAACCTGCAGTTCCGCGCGTACGCCGACTACATGGCGACAGCTGAGTTCGCGGCCGGGGTCACGCGCCTGAAGGAGCTGGCTGCGTCGCAAACCACCGTTGTGATGTGTTCGGAATCAGTCTGGTGGCGGTGCCATCGCCGGCTCATCGCTGACCACTTGGCCGTCGTCGAAGGGATCCCGGTCCTTCACGTGTTCCATGACGGGCGCCTCACGCCACACGAACCGCACGAGGGCCTCCGGCGAGATGGCTCCCATGTGACCTATCCCAGCTACGAGGATCGAACCCTCTTCTAGACCTCGGCGTGAGGGTGCGGGCGCGCTTGAGCGGCGGGCACCGGACGTGGGTCCGGTACCCGCCGCTGGGGGAGTGGTTGCGGTAGACGGGGTCAGATCTTGATCGTGCGGGCCGGGCTCTTCTGACCCTGGTAGTCGGCGACGGCTTCGTCGTTGATCACCACGCCGCGGGCGGCGGAGACGATGTTCTTGTCGAAGTTCATCAGGATGGTGTTGCCGGTCACTTCGACCATGGACTGGGCCCGGACGAGGTCGCCGGCCGGGGTCATGATCATGAAGTTCTTGGCCTCGTAGATGAGGTTGTCGTCGATCGGCTTGTCGAAGACGAACCGGACCTGGCCAACGGCGTCATCCATCGACACCGAGGTGAGCCAGGGGCCGGCGCTCACGCCGCTTGCTGCAGACGTGGACCCGATGTGGCGGGACCCGAGCGTGCTGGCCACCTCGGAACGGTCGCTGGTCTTCACTGCCCCTTCGTCAGCGGCGGCGAGGGCCATGTTGGCCGAGAACTTGTGGATCTCGGGGATGGCGATGCGCACCACTTCGGCCGAGGGCCGGGCGAAGCCGGTGGCCTTGTAGGCGGTCCCGTCAGCGGCGTAGACCACGAACTTGTCGATGGCCACGGTGCTGACCGGGGCGTCGAAGGTGTAGTCCCACTGGCTCTGGCCGATCACGTTGGACACCGAGACCAGATCGGGAGCGCTGGTGCTGGTGCCGATGGAGCCGGGCGAGCTCTCGATGCCCCGGAGGTTCTGGGCTGCACCCTGGCTGGCCCAGAACAGGACACCGTCTTCGGTCTGTCGATCAAAGGCCACGGTGATCGAGTTGTCGTCGGCGGTGACCAGCGACGTAGCGGGGACGCTCTTGCCGTCGGCCGTGTAATAGCCGAAGGACGTGGCGTCGACGCCCTCGCGCTCGTCGATCTGTTCGTCGTAGGTGTAGACGACCCGCTCGAGCGAGTGGATGGCCCGCACCGAGGTGAGGTCAGGCCCGTCGGTCAGGTTCTGCGAGCCGGCCACGGTGCTCCCCTGGAGGGGGACCGAGCCGGGCAGGTTGGCTTCGCCGGCCTCGTCCTGCACCGCTCCCGTGTCAACCGAGGCGAGCGTGTAGCGGGACAGGTCGGTACCAGGGGCGAAGCCCACCAGGACCGAGGTGGGGTCACCCTGGACCAGGCGGGCATCGGCCGCCGCCGCCCGGGTATCCATGTTGAAGCCCTTGAGGATGAACCCCTGCGGGCCGCTGATCTCGTGCACCACCCGGCCGAAGTGGTACACCGCGTACTCCTGGTCGGTGTCGTTCAGGTTCAGGGACTCGATACGGGCCGACTCCAGCGTGAGATCGGCCGCTACGTTCTCGACCCGGTCCCCGTTCTCGCGGGCGCCGTTGGCGGGGCCGGGCGCCTTGTCGGCGTCGCCGCCTTCCTTGAGGTCGGGATCGGGCAACGGCGTCGCCGGCTGCTCGGTGGGCGGGGCATTCGACTCCTGGGCGAAGGAGGGCACGACGGCCAGTCCAAGCCCGGCTGTTCCCAATGCTGCCGCCGCCAGGGCAATGGCGGAGCGGGGCATCCATCTCGGCGTACTCATTGATCCGGTCTCCTTGGGTTGCGATGGAGCCTCGTTGCCCCATCCGACCATCGCCAACCCCGAAGTCGGAACGCTTCCCGCCACTTGGTGGCCAACGGAACAATCAACCTCTCAGGGGATTCGGCCGGCCACTCGGCGCCAACTAGACAGGTCTATAAATAACTGCTAATAATTTTAGAAGCGGATGGGCTCTCCCCCCGGAGACGGAGGTTCGGCATGGCAGTGGTCCCCTCTCGATCGGCACGTGACGTTCCCCTCGGTGGGCGCTCCGGGACTGGTGGCGGATTCGGACGGGCAGAGGTGGATGCCCTCGCCCGGCACTGCCCTGAACGGAACGTTGACGCCGGCCAGTGCCTGTTCCAGGAGGGAACGGCGCTGACCGACGTGTACGTGGTGCGTCGGGGAGTGGTGGGACTCGGACGTCGGGCCCAGGGCCGGCGGATCACGTTCCTGCTCCTTCACCCCGGCGACATCGTGGGCGACGTCGCCGCGCTGCTCGGTGGCGTGGCGCTCTTCGATGCCTTCGCGGTGACGGAGGCGAAGGTCGTGGTGGTCCTCGCCGCCGGGTTCCTCGAGGCGCTCGACCTGCGCTCTCCCTTCAGCCGCCAATGGGCGGTCGGGCTCGGAGAGCGCGTCTCCGCGCTTCAGGGCCGCCTCGAAGAGGTGCTCGGAGGTGACCTCCGCTCCCAGATCGCCTCCCTCCTCCACCATCAGCTCGACGGAGGGGCGCGGGTCGTGAGCCTCACCCAGCAGACGATCGCCGACCTCCTGGGAGTGCCGAGGACCAGCGTGACCAGGACGCTGCGGGGCCTGCAGCGCCAAGGGATCGTCGATGTCGGCTACGGCCACATCGCCATCCGGGACCATGCGGCGCTGGCCGCGGCGGCCGGCCGGGCCCGCCGGGCGATCGCCTGACGAACACAGCGCGAAGTACGCGCCGCACTCGGTGTCGCGGATTGTGTCCTCCGCGACAAACCGGCAAGCGGATGAACGCGGATGGGTTGTGCCGAGTGACTGGCGCAGCGGACAGCGATGCGCGCGGACACTCGGACCGAAGGAGCCATGGCTGATGAACGGCGGGGAAGGAAACGCAGAGGCCGGGATCCAGCGCGATGCTGCGGTGCTCGAGGCGGCTCGCTACGAAGTGAAGAAAGTGGTGGTCGGCCAGGATCACGCCCTCGAGTTGCTCCTGGTCTGCCTGCTGGCGGGCGGCCACTGCCTGCTCGAGGGCGTGCCGGGACTGGCCAAGACGCTCACCGTCCAGACCCTGGCGACCGTGATGGGCGGTGACTTCGCCCGTATCCAGTTCACCCCCGACCTCGTTCCCTCCGACATCGTCGGAACCCGCGTCTACCGGGCTTCGACCGAGCACTTCGACGTTGAACTGGGGCCGATCTTCGCCAACTTCGTCTTGGCCGACGAAATCAACCGGGCTCCGGCCAAGGTCCAGTCGGCGCTGCTCGAGGTAATGGCCGAAGGACACGTCACCCTCGCCGGCCAGACCTTTCCCGCCCCCCGGCCCTTCCTCGTCCTGGCCACCCAGAACCCGATCGAGTCGGAGGGTGTCTACCCCCTACCGGAGGCCCAACAGGACCGATTCCTGATGAAGCTTCTGATCGACTACCCGAGCTACGGCGAGGAGCTGGAAATCGTCCGGCGGATGAGCGGCGGGATTGCTCAGGTGCAGCCCCTGCTCACTCCGGGCGAGCTTGTGCGGCTCCAGGATGCCGCCGGGCGGATCTATGTCGACCCCGCCGTCGCTGACTACGCCGTGCGGCTCGTGTTGGCCACCCGCCGACCCGAAGCCTTCGGCGTGGACGGAGTGGCGTCCTACATCGCTTACGGGGCCAGCCCCCGAGCCAGCCTGGGCCTCGTGGTGGCCGCCCGGGCCCTCGCCTTGTCGTCGGGACGGGCCTTTGCTCTCCCCGAGGACGTGGCTGCCCTCGCCCCCGACGTCCTCCGACACCGCCTCGTGCTCTCGTACGAAGCCCTGGCCGAGGGATTGGGGCCGGACGAACTCATTGCCCGGGTCCTCGCCCAGGTGCCGTCTGAAACGGCGCGGCCAGCGGAGAGGGCCGTGCGCCATGGTCGCTGAACGCCAGCTCTCGCCCCCCGGGCTCGAAACCCGGCGGCTGTTGTCCCGCCTGCAACTGGTCGTCACACGGCGCCTGCGGGGGCTGGTCCAGGGAGAGCACCTGGGCCTGTTCCCCGGACCGGGCACAGAGCCGGGCGAGAACCGGGCGTACGTGCCCGGCGACGACGTTCGCCTGATCGACTGGAACGTCACGGCCCGCACCGGGGAGCTCCACGTGTGCGACCCCGTGGCCGACCACGAACTCGACCTCTGGCTGCTGGTCGACGTCTCGGCCAGTCAGCACTTCGGGACCACGATACGGGAGAAGCGCGAGGTGGTCGTAGGGCTGGGCGCCGCCTTCGGTCTGCCGGCTTCCCGCCTGGCCAATCGGGTGGGAGCGGTCATCGTCGGCAATGGCGAGGTGGTGACC
>JAICGL010000013.1 GCA_025923175.1 Acidimicrobiia bacterium | reverse complement strand
TTCTCCCGGTTCCTCTACGTCGAATCCTGCGGGCAATGTTCGGCCTGCAAGCTCGGCTCTGGGGCCATCACCGAACGGCTGGAGCGGCTCGAGGCCGGCAGCGGCACCGAGGGGGACGTCGACGAGATCGTCTCGTGGCTGAGCCGGGTCACCGACGCCAACCGCTGCTACCTGCCCGTCGAAGAGCGTCTGGTGGTAGAGAGCATCCTCCGGGCCTTCCCCGACGAGGTCGCCCAGCACGTCGGGACGGGCAGCTGCCCGCGACCGCGACACCTCCCGATCCCCAAACTGGTCGACCTGCGGGACGGCAAGGCCGTCTACGACGAGCGGCAGGAATCCAAACTCCCGGACTGGACCTACGCCAAGTAGTTCTCAGCCCGCCGGGGTCACTGAAGCTGCCGGCTGTGGGCCCGGGCGACCCTGACGGCGAACGCCTTTGCCTTCTCGGCGTGGGAACCCGTCCAGCCGAGGTCGACGGTTTCGCAGAACAGGTCGAGCCACCGTTCGAAGTGCCGATCGGTGAAGGCGCTCTTCTCATGGACGAGCTGGTGAGCTCGGAGCGGGTTGCCGGTGTAGCCGGGCAGGCCGATCAGGAGTCGGCACCAGTAGTCGGTCAGCTTCGGCAGGTGCTCGGACCAGTCGACACGGGCGACGGTGTTGAAGATCGGTCCCAGAAGATCGTCCTGGGCGACGTCGCTGTAGAAACGGCGCACCATCTCGGCCACCTCACCCGGGTCGTCGAGATCTCGCGTCGGAGAGGGGAAGGCGCGTTCCCTCAACGAGACCTCCTCGACTCGGGGGATCAACTTCGTGCAGTTTATTCTAGCGTTCGATAGATATTTTAGCCCGCCGGACGGGCACCAGGAAGTCGACGTCACGCGAGTCGGAGCCCCTCGGGTACTCAGCCGTCGCAGAGCGGGCAGTCGAGCTCCGCTCCGACCCGAGCCGCCCGCTGGGACTCATCCAGGACCCATGGGCGCTGCTGAAAGGGAGGGCGATGGCGGACGTGCTGGTTGTGAAGGCACGACAGCTCGGCGACCCAGTCGCCGTCCTCGTCCTGATGGAACCCGATGATGGTCCGTTGCATGCGCTCAGTCGGGAGCGCGCGTGAGCTTGAGGCGGCATCCAGCCCTGCGGGGGTCGCGGGCGATGAGCTCGGTGACCTCCACCGATCCTCCGGTGGCCTCGGCGATGCCCTCGGCGAGACCGAGGTGGAGCTGGCAGATGACGTCGGGAGCGATCGAGGCGGTCACTTGGAACGGGCATCGGTCAAGGACGAGATCCACCGAGCCCCGGCGTTCGACCCGGCGCGGCTCGAACCCTCGTTGGGCGGCGAAGGTCTCGAGGGCCTCGACGGGGTCGACGCCGCCCGGCACCTTGGCCGCCAGCTGCCGGCCGGCCTCGGCGCCGACCTCGCGAGGGCTCCGACCGCTCCGCAGGGCTTCGACCAACATCACGGCCAGGTGTTCGTACGGGCTGGGGATGCCCCAGTCGCCGCTGGTAACGAGAGCCGGCCGGTACTGCAGCCGGGGCCGGCCCCGGCCGGTGGACGGGCCGACCTCCTCGACCACCAACCCGGCGGCGCACAGCTTGGCGAGGTGCTGGCGGACGGCGTTGTGGTTGAGTTCGAAGCGCGCCGTCAGGGTGGCGACGTCGACGGGGCTGGGGGCGTCGGCCACGGCCCGGAAGATGGCGTGGCGGGTGGGGTCGCCGAGCGCCTTGGCCTGGCGCGGCACGGTCGTGTCCCGTTCCGGCCGGCCGCTCCGACGGCCGGCCGTGCCCTTGCTCATGCCGGCCACGCGCACCTCCCCTGATTTCCTCTAGTACTCACTAGAGTATCAGGGCTGGATCCGAGCCGTTCGAGATGGGCCGATCGCGCTCAGCGCAGGAAGCCTTCGTAGTTGCGCATCATGAGTTGGCTGTCGATCTGTTTCACGGTCTCGAGGGCGACGCCCACGATGATGAGGATCGACATACCGCCGAAGGGAAACTCCGCGATGTTTGAGGCGGCGAAGACCAGGAGCGGAACCACGGCGATGGCCGCGAGGAACACCGATCCCGGCAGGGTGAGCCGGTTCAGGACCCTGGCCAGATAACGCTCGGTGGGCGGACCAGGGCGGATTCCCGGAATGAAACCACCCTGCTTGCGGATGATGTCGGCCTGCTGCTGGGGGTTGAAGGTGATGGATGTGTAGAAGTACGAGAAGAGGACGATCAGCACCGCGAACGCCGTGATGTAGACCATGCTGTCGCCCCGCACGAGCTTCGAGGAGATGAAGTCCTGGACCGAGGCGAAGGGGATCGCGGTGGCGAACATGGCCGGGAAGTAGAGGACGGAACTGGCGAAGATCGGCGGGATGACACCGGACTGGTTGACTTTCAACGGAATGTAGGTACTGCTTCCGCCGTACATGCGCCGCCCCGCGACCCGCTTGGCGAACTGAACGGGGATTTTTCGCAGGCCCGACTCCACGAACACGATCGCGACGATGACTCCGATGCCCATGGTCACCATGAGGGCGGCCCGGAAGAGGTTGCCACCGGCGAAGGCCTGCGATGCCTGCGCTGGGAGGCGGGAAATCACGGAGGCCGTGATAATGATCGACATGCCGTTGCCGATGCCCCGCTGCGTGATGGTCTCGCTCAGCCACATGATGAGGGCGGTGCCGGCGGTCAGGGTCGTCACGATGAGGAGGACCCTTGGAGCGTTGAAATGAGGGATGAGGTCGACACCCTGGAGTTGGCCCGTCCCGAGGAATCCGCCGCCTTGGTGGAGGGCGAACACGATCCCGGTTGACTGCATGAGCGCCAGGGCCACCGTCAGATAGCGGGTCCACTGGGTGATCTTCTTCTGACCGACCCGACCCTCGTTCTGCCATTCTTCGAGCTTGGGGATCACCACGGCCAGCAACTGCATGATGATCGACGCCGTGATGTAGGGCATGATCCCCAGAGCGAAGATCGCCACGCTGGTCAATGCCCCACCGGCAAACAGATCGAGGTAAGCGACGGCGCCCCCCAGTTCGGCCTGGTCCTTCAGCTGCTGGATGGCGCTGAAATCGACGAACGGCAAGGGGATGTGGCAACCGAGCCGGAAGAGGGCCACAATGAAGCCCGTGAAGAGGATCTTGTTCCGCAGGTCCTCCACGCGGAACATCATCCTCATGCGGGCGAGCACACTGCCTCCTTCAGGACTGGCATTTCCACTCCCGTGTCGGCGTTCCGGGCGGCGGCATGGGCCGACAGCAGAGCCCGGAACCACTCCACCGGCTCTCCGGTGCCGAGCGCCCAGTCGACGGCGCCGGCGGCGGCGTTGAATACTGCCGAGCCTGGATCGTCGGCGACGGCGGCGTGGGCCGCGTCGGCGGCGACGTAGAGGGCGATGCTGCCCATACGGGCGCCGGCCTCGGCGGCGGCCGCCGCTGCGGCCCGGCAGCGGGCCTCGCTGACGTGACCGTCCAGGTACCCGCCGGCGGCCTCGAGCGCCGCTTCGTGCAGTGCACGGAGTCCTGCGCCGGTCGGCGCCGGCATTGTCTGGGCGCACCACAGGGCGACGCGCCGGTCGACCCGCGAGTCATCGGCGGTGCGGACGGCGGCGGCCAGCTCGGGGATGAGCTCTTTGAGCCCCTGGCGGGCCTCGTCGTCGAGCGCGTCGTTCAGATGCATGGCAATCGAGGCCACGAGGGCGTTGGTGCACGCCGGCCGGTCCGTCTTCGGTAGGCCGGCGAAGGCCGCCACCCATTCCATGACGCATCCTTCAGGAGTTCCCGGGTGCGCCCCACGGGCCAGCCAGATGGTGTCCAGATCGACCTGAGGCATCGTCTCTCCTTCAGTTCGGGAGTGAGTCACCGCCGGTCGTCCTGCACTGGTCGGCGGGTACCGTCGTTCCGATCCACCCACCAACGCAGGAATCCGGTCGTCCGCCGAGCGGCGATCTCCACCCGGGTGGCCCCGGCGGCGGCACCGATCCCCGCGAGGACGGCGCCCATCGTCGCCAGAGCGAGCGACGTCGTGAACGTCACCACCATGAACACGCCACCGGCCACCATGGCGCTTACGGCGAACAGCCTGTGCCGGCGGCCTCCTGCTTCCAGTCGCCTCCGGTAGCGGGCCCCAAACCCGGGGTCGCCGACATCGAACTCCGCCTCAATGGTCGCCAGGATGCGACGCTCGCACTCCGACAGTGCTGCTGGGTCCGGGTCCTTCTGCATGGGACGTCTCCGTCCTCTCGTAGCTTCTAATAATATTTTTCATGAGTATTACAGAATTAGTCATCCCCGGCAAGTCGGCCGGGCCCGCCGCAGGACAGACGTAGGCCGCCCCGGAAACTCCCCGGGACGGCCTACGTCTCGTTTGTCGTCGTTCAGTGTGTTGTTGTGCCCATTGACGCCAAAGCCGAACTCACCCGACGAGCTGTGACCGTCCTCCGAGAGCACCGTCCAGTGGACCCGGTACGTCCAGGCGGAGCAAAGACCCTTCCAACCCGACCCGTTCGGTGAAGCCGGTCTGGATCCTGGAAGGGGGTTCGCGCAGCGCCACCCCGGAAACGGGGTCGCTCTGGACGAGGTACGGGTGAGCCCAGGCGGGGGCAGTCGTCGGCTACTTCCGGCAGACTCCGGGCGGGCAGACCCAGACCATGGCGTGAGGCTTGTAGAAGCCGGCGTCGGGGTTGTTGGGCCAGTTGCGCCGGTTGAAGTCCACGCCGAGCGTGAGGGTGGTTTCGTCGCGGAACGACTGGTCGTAGGCCAGTGCGCCGGTGGCGGGGTCGACGTCGACCATGTACATCCGGTGGTTGCCGTCGACGCCGGTGCGGGCCACGAACGAGTTCGAGAACACCAGCCGGGTCGGGGCTCCGGCTGCGGTCAGGCTGTGGTTGTCGATCGCACCCCAGTGGGGCCCTCCGTTGCTGCTGTCGTCGACGTGGAGGGCCGACACAAGCCGGGGGCAGTCAGTTTCGTCGCCCTGCCCCCGCCGGATCTCAGCGAGGGTGTCAATGCTGCAGTCGACGTGTCCGTCAGCGGCGCTGGCGATCAGGCTGGCGATGTCGATCGAATAGATGACCTTGGCCGCGCCGCTGTCGAAGCTGTCGGTCGAGCCCGGGTTGCGGCCCATGACCGTCCGGAACAGGAAGCGGTTGTCCCGGCTGACCTGGTGCCACGAGCCGCCGACGCAGCCGCCGTCCTCGCGGGTGCGGTCGGCCACGCGGTCGTCGCCGGGAGCATGGAGGACGGCCATGTCGTCGTCGAACACCTGCTTCCACGCCGCCGTCGAGTCGCCCGCCAGTGCGGTGATGTCCGGGGTGAAGAAGAGCCCGCCGCCGCAGCTCGCCCCGGTGAACATCCCCTTGGCGGGGGCGTGCGTCTTGGCCGCCTCCATGATCGCGATGTTGTTGTGGCCCTGCACTGACGCCTTCGGGCCGTCCGGCATGCGCGCCACGGACATCAAGCGGGGCGCCGCCGGAGCCGCGACGTCCCAGACCCGCACCGTCGGCCGGAAGGTGCCGGGCTTGTACGGCTTGACGGGGTCGGTCGTCAGCTCTCGCGGCTCGGCGTAGTCGGCCGTCACCATCCGGCCTAGGTCGGCACGGATCTGGATGCCGTGAGGGTTGGCACACGTGCCGACCGGCTTGGCTTCGATCGGCGAGCACGGCTCCGGCACGCCGCCGGCATTCGAGGAGCTGATCGCACCCGGGCTGCCAGCCGGCGTCTCGCTCTCAAAGACGAGGCCCTTGTCGGGGTCGGGCTTCAAGACCACGACCGAGCCGGGAGAACCGGCGTAGTTGAAGTCTGGGCCCCCCATGTAGGTGCCGATGGCCCGCCCGTCCGGAAGGAAATCGTACGCATCCGGGACCGTGCCAAGAGGCGTCTCCTCCGGCCGGATGACGTTGGTGAGGCGGACCTCCGGGATGCGAGAGACGTCCCAGACCGTGGTGGTGTCGTTGAAGAGGCCGCCGGCGGCGATCGGCTGCCCGTCCTCCCACTCGTACTGCATGTGATGCGGTTCGCCTTCGATACCGAAGGGGGGCGGGACCTGCACGAAGTTGACGACCTTGCCGTAGGACTCCGACAGCGTCCCGTCGGGGTTGTGCCGGCGGGCGTCGACCACGATCATGGCGTCCAGCCCCGGCTTCATCCCGATCCCGGCCAGCTCGGCCAGGTCCTCCGGGTTGACGGTGCCCGACGAGGCGTAGCGGGCCACGTTGGCGCCAGACAGGTCGGCGGGGATCATCTTCCCTGCCCACACCACGATGTACTCCGGCTTCGACAGCGGGTCGGCCGCCGCGCCGGCCGCTCGGTAGGCCGCCTCAGCCGCGTCGCGGGCGGCGATCGCCCCCGGCACGAGATTCTGGATGACGTCGGGAACGCTGTCGGTGCGATTGATGGCCTGCACCGCCCGGACGGTCGCCTCGGGGATGTCGCCTCGATCGGGCGAGCTGTGCGAGATCCCGCCGTAGCCCGTGAGTAGCGCCAGCCCGGCGAGTCCGACCACAGCCCGCCGACCCCGGGCCCGTTGACGCGACCAGACGATGCGGCCCATGTCAGTTTCCTTCCTTCCTATGGAGACGGTGGGTCGCCGGGGAGGGAGCTCCGGCGACCCACCTGGAAGTGTCTCCGTATTTCGCCTACCTGCCCCTACTTGCCGGCGGCGACCTGCTTGATGGCCTTCCGGATGCGGAAGTAGGTCCCGCACCGGCACAGGTTCCCGCCCATCGCGTCGTCGATGTCAGCGTCGGTCGGGTGAGGGTTGCTATTCAAGAGCGATACGGCCTGCATGATCTGGCCGGCCTGGCAGTACCCGCACTGGGCCACGTCGTTGTCGATCCACGCCTGCTGCACGGGGTGAAGCTGGTCACCCTTGGCCAGGCCGTCGATCGTCGTGACGTTCTTGCCCTGCACCGCGCTGACGGGCGTGATGCACGTACGGCGTGCCTCACCGTTGATGTGGCTGGTACAGGCACCGCAGAGGCCCAAGCCGCAGCCGTACTTCAGGCCGTGAACGTCGAGCCGGTCACGAAGAACCCAGAGGAGCTCCTCGTCCTTGTCGGCGTTGACGGTGACCGGGTTGCCGTTGAGTGTGAACGTGATGTTGGGCATGGCAATCAGGCTCCGTACTCGTTGAGCGGGAAGTTGCGCGGCTGCTTGCCTGTGGCGCGGGCCCAGGCATTGGCGGCGGCGGCGGTGGCGGCCGGGGTACCGACCTCACCGATACCACCGGGCGGCATCATGGAGCTGGGGAGGATGTGCACACTCGCCTCGGGCGGCGAGTCGAACATCCGCGGCCACTTGAAGTTGTGGAAGTTCGATTCCCGGGTCGCCCCGTTGTCGATGTGCAGACCCGACTGGAACACCGTGGCGAACCCGTCGATCGCCTGACCGAGCATCTGGTTCTCCACATTGGAAGGGTTCACGCAGTAGCCGCAGTCCACCGCGATCGTGACGTTATTCATCCGGGGGGTCTTGCCCCGCGTGTCGATCTCCATGACGTAGGCCGAGATCGACTTGTACTCGTCGTGCAGACCGATGCCCTGGGCTACGCCGTTGGGGAGCTTCTTGCCCCACATCGCCTCGTGGGCTGCCTTCTCCAGCACGGCTCGGTGCCGGTCGGACTCCAGGTACTGCATCCGGAATTCGTACTCGTCCTTGCCGAGCGAGCGGGCAATCTCGTCGATGAGGATCTCGTTGGAGCCGCCGACCGGGCCGGAGTACACGACTCGCCACGGCGCCGTCGCCTTGGCCAGCAACCGCTGCTTGAGCGTCAGCGCTGTCGGGCCGAAGTTGTAGGCCAGCTTCTGGGTGTGGGTGAAGAAGCTCTGGGACGCGCCCTCGTTGTTGTACTCGGTGACGTAGCCGGAGATCATGTCGCCCAGGCCGTGGCGCAGGTCCAGCTCCGAGCCGGCCATCCGGTGCTCGAAGCTCACCACGTCGCCGTTGACGACCGTGGCCTTCACGTGGTGGATCGAGACCGGCCGGCAGCGGCCGTGCTTGATGCCCTCCTCCCGCAGCCACTGCAGCTTGATCGGCTTGCCGACGCGCTGGGAGATCTGGGCGGCCATGACTGTCTCGTCGTGGTGGGTGTGACGTCCGAAGGCGCCACCGCCCGGGACGCAGTTGTACTGGACCTGATCGACCTTCATCCCGAGCGTCTCGGCGACGTGCCGCTGACCGGTGGTGGGGATCTGGTCGGAACCCCAGATCTCGGCCGAGTCCTTGCGGACGTCAGCGCATGCCGCGTTCTCCTGCATGGGAGCGTGGGTCACGTAGGGCCAACGGAAGACGGCCTCGATGCCCTCGCCGGGCGAGGCCACCTTGTCGATGATCCCGTTGAGCAACTCGTCGATCTGCGCGTCGGACATGGCGTCCATCGGCCCCGCGCTCCACTTGATCTTGAGTGCGTCCTTGGCCTTCTTGGCGATCCCGGTCGTCTCAGCCGTAACCGCGACAGCCTCGGGAATGAGGAAGTCGGGCATCCCGGGGATGTGGGTGATCGCGATCACGCCCGGGATCTTCTTGGCCTCGGAGTCGTCGATCGACACCACGGTCGCACCATGGGTGGCCGGCATCGCCAGCACCGTCGGCAGGAACTCTTTCGACGAGAAGAGGTCCGTGCTGTACTGCCACTTGCCGGTGGCGATCTCCCGGGCCCCATACTTGACCTGGGGCTTGCCGACGATCTTGTACTCGCTCGGGTTCTTCGGCATCGCCGCCTTGGCCACTGGGAGCTTGGCCGCATCGGCGGTGAGCTCGCCGTAGGACAGCTTCCGGCCGTCGGTGGCGACGACATAGCCGTCCTCGGTGCGCAGCGCGCTGACCGGGACGCCCATCTTCGTGGCGGCGGCCGCCATCAGCTGGCCCCGCATCTGGGCGCCGATGACCCGGATCGGCTCCCAGAAGACACGGGTGTTCTTCGAACCACCGGTGATGTACGCGCCGCGCTTCTGCTCGGCCGGAGACAGCACAGTGTCCATGTTCTCGAAGGGGACATCGAGGTTGTCGGCCACCATCTGGCTGGTCGAGGTGATGACACCCTGACCGATGTCCATCCGGGGGAACTCGAAGTACACCCGGTTGTCTGGCTTGATCTCGATCTTCAGGTCATAGGCAGACCCGCTCTCCGCCGCCATGAAGATATCCGTGAAGTCCAGGTGGTCGGGCGCTTCGTCGGTCTTGGTCGGAAAGGCACCCGCCCCGTCCGCAAACCCGAGCCGCGCTCCAATCGCCAACGTCGGCCCGGCAATCAAAAAGCCTTTCAGGACTTGGCGACGTCCAACAGGAGTCTCAAGAGCCTTCATTCGGTGCTCCTCCAGTAGTTCGTTCGGCCAGCCACCTTGACGACGATCCGCTTCGGGGTCGCCAGGTGACTGGATAGCTACGGGCTGGCTGGGGCCAGCGCTCTTTTGCGTCCCCCCTATGCAGGCGTCCTCGCCTCGACGGTCGGAGGATTTTTTCTCTAATACGAACGAAGACTAGTGATATACCTCATTTCCGTCAAGCACGACCAATGGGTCGGAACACTCCCGTGTGCCGATGGCGGCGAAGTGTGCAGGTTGCGTCAGTGATTCCACGTCTGGCAACGCCGGGCCTTACCCTCGCTGGTGCCCAACCAGTGAGGTGAGATCTCTTGGCTGTCATGCAACCGCACTCTCAAACCAGCCTGGTCTCTGTGCTCGTCGCCGGTGCTGTCATAGGATTCGTCGTCATCTTCGCCATCGTTTTCACGGCGCTACTGATCGCCGGCTCGGCATTGGGGACGGCGCTCGGTTTCAGTGTTTTCGTCGCTTTGTTCGGTGGCCCCGGGTTCGGGACAATGTTCGGCGCGAACTGGTACGTCCACCGGGCCGGCGAGCCTCTCTGAGGGTCTATCGGTAAAACCGATGCGCATTACAAGAACGCGTCGTAAGCGCTCCCAGGAAGTCCCCGAGGTTCGCCGCATCTATGACGACGTTGGCGGGGCGGCCGGTTATCGAATCCTCGTCGACCGGCTATGGCCCCGTGGCATCAAGAAGTCCGACGCCGACCTCGATGAGTGGCTCAAGGACGTCGCCCCCAGCTCGGAGCTGCGGCGATGGTACGGCCACGACCCGGAGCGCTTCGCCGAGTTCACCCGCCGCTATCTGGCGGAACTTCGGCGCCCCCCGGCATCAGGCGCGGTGGACCACCTCCTCGAACTCGCGTCCACCCAGCCCATCGTCCTCCTCACCGCCACCGGCGATGTCGATCAGTCCGGTGCCCGTGTGCTGCGCGACCATCTCATCTCAGCGCTGTCCGACGGCGCTGCGTTGGGGGATTCGGGGTTCTGCGCTCCCCTGCGGCATGGCGACCTGCGTTGAAGGCCTCGATTTCGAGGCTGGCCAGGCTGTGGACCGCGCCGTTGCCCGGCTGAGGAGTACGGCCGATCCGGCCATCAGACCTAGGACTAAGGCGAAGAGGCCCGATTCGATACTTGGGCCACCGATGCCGAGACGGGCGTCGAGAGAGGCCGCCCCGGCTCCCGTGAAACTCAAGGTCACCGCGGCGGTGGCAACGACCAGCGGATATTCGCAACCGTTGTCGACCGCCCAGAGGCCGTTACGCCGATGCACCGCGACGGCGGCGTTGAGCATGGTGCCAATGACTGCCGACGCCGCCAACGGCGTCATGAAGCCGGCGGCAAGAGCCGCCCCTCCTACGAGCTCGGCGCCTCCGGCAAACCCGGCCATGAGCCGAGGAGGCCGGTAGCCCACCGAACGGAAGTACCACGCGGTCCCGTTCAAGCCACCGCCACCGAACCAGCCGAAGAGCTTCTGAGCACCGTGGCCGACGAGTAACAGTCCGACGACGATCCGGATCACCAACAGACCTGTGTCCATCTTCTTCTCGCTCCTGTGAATCAAGCTCGGGTTCGGCGACTCAGGACGTAGTCGTGTCAGCGTGGAGACGCTTTGTCCTGGCAGGACACGCAGCACCGTGTAGCCGGCACTGCTTCCAGACGTTCGTACGGGATGGCGGTCCCACAGACCGAGCACAAGCCATATGCCCCCTGGTCGATGAGGCGCACCGCCGCCTCGATCTCGTCCAGCGCCCCCCGGCACCGGACGAGCAGAAGCTCGGCCAGGTCCGGTTCGAGGTCGCGCGGGTCCTGAAGCTCAGCCGCCCGGTGCTGGTGGATGGCGTGCTCCTCGGCCAGCAAGCGACGGAGATGGACGAGCTGCGCAGGCGAGACATGGGTAACGGGGACGGGAGCAGCCTGAAGCCGCGTGGACATGTGATGAACCTCCTCTAGTTGCGCCGGAGACCCTGGGCGGCCGCCCGGGCCCACGACGCGATGAAACCGAGCCGGAGTTAGAGGAGGGCGGGCGGCGCGCCCAGTAGCAGCGCCCGCCACGCATCACCGACGTCACCGAGCGCGCTCGGCCAAGCCGCCCACGGGGCGACAGCCAAGAGCGCCAAACAAGCTCGGAGGGTGATCGCGGCATGCATAGCCAGTTCCTTGCGGCGGGTGGCCCCGTCCGAAATCAGGCCGTTCGGGTGGAACGAGGCGGGACAACGGCTGGGGAGATGACCGGCTCGGTAGGCACGACATCGGCCATGTCGTCGGCGACCCAGAGGGCTCGGCCACTGCGCTGGAGCCGGGCCGAGAGTCGGTCATCGCGGCGCGGGCTCACGACGACCTCGTATCCGCGGGCGATGGCGTGCGCGGAGATCACAACATCCGGTCGCCCGAACAACAGGGCGAGTTCGGGATGGTCGAAACTCAGCGCCGCCTGACGCAACTCTTGCTCTGCCTGCCACTCGTCCATACGGGCTGCGCCCTTGGGGACCACACGGGCCAGGCCAATACGCCGCAATCGACCGAACCTCCTCAGAGTGGCCGTCGGCGGGAGCGCCGTGGAGTGGCCGTCGACGACGACGAGGATCGACACCTCGCCGGGGCCGGCCCGACCAGCCTCCAGGGTGCGCGGCGACTCGGGAGCATCGAGCCATGCGTCCATGACCGCGAACACGATGGCGACGGGACCGAACAGAAGGCCGATCACCAGATAGGAAAGACCGTCGAATCCTCGGCGTGCCATCGCTTTCGACAGCACGAGCGGAATCGACAGCCACACGATGACGCCGATCACGATGATGGCAACCATGGCCGCCTCCTTACCGCTGATACAAGCGCATGCTGGCGTCAATGGCGCTTTTCAATTAGCGTTGCTAATGGATTAGGGGATCCTGTGACGCGAACCAGCAGCGGAATACCCGATCTCGATGCGCTCCTCGGCGGCCTCCTGGCCGGTGACAACGTCGTCTGGGTCACCACCAGCCAGGGCGTCGTCGCCACCATCGAGCATGCGTTCCTCGCCGAGGGCCGCCGCCGGGACGAGCCGTGCACCTACGTCACGACGGAAATAGCCCCGGCCACCCTTCGGGCCAAGCTGGGCACAGGCCTGCGGATCCTCGACGCCCGGCCCGGCCGGCCCCTGGCTGACGCGATGGCCCTCGAACGGAGGATCCTCGACGAGGCTCGTGAGATACCCGGCCGGGTTGTGTTCGACAGCCTCGACGCCTTCGTCCGGCGCTCGGGCCGGACCCGCGCCCTCGGCTTGTTCAGCCGGGTGTGCCCCCAGCTCTACGATCTCGGTGCCATCGCCTACTGGCGGGTCAGCCGACCGGTGGCGGGCGCGGCGCTGTTGGACGGGATCAACAAGGTCACCCAGTGCGTGCTCGAACTGGGCGGGAGCCACCTCCGGGTGGTCAAGGCGGAGGGACGGCCCGGCGTTGAGGGGCGACTGCTGCATGTCCGGACCCGGTCCGATGGTACGCCGCACTTCGAGCAGGAGAAGGCGCTCGGCCGGGTCGGCGCGGGCCTGCGTCGGGTCCGTCAGGAGCGAGGGCTCAGCCAAGCCGACCTCGCCCGCCTGGCCGGCGTCTCGCCCAGTGCCATCTCGCAGGCCGAGGCGGGTCTCCGTGGGCTGGCCCTCGATACGCTCCTCACCCTCGCCGAGGCACTCGGGATCGGCCTCGACGACCTTCTCGCGGTCAAGAGCGCGAGCGATTACGTACTCGCCCGGCGGGACCGCCTGGGCGGTGCATTCAGGGGACCTGTCGCGCTTCTCGACGACGACACCGCCGGGCTACGGGCCTACCTCGTCCAGTTGGGGCCAGCGGAACGTGGCGCGCCGCCCGTCCCCCACAAGGGAGTCGAACTGATTCTCGTCGCCAGCGGCCTCGTCCAAGCCGATCTCGGCAGCGCCACTCCGGTGCTGCGGGCCGGCGACGCCGTCCTCGCCACCCGGGCGTCGGTGGCCGGCTGGCGCAACCTGCTGGCCGAGCCCGCCCGCCTCTTCTGGATCATCCGGGATTGACGTGACACGTCTACGCCGGGACGCGTTTCGCCGTCACCAGACGAGGAAGGCCTCTGCGTCACGCATTGGCGCGTCAGCTCCTCGGTGAAAGTCGGGGACGTGAAAGGGTCCTGGTGCCCGGCCGGGAGGGAGCTCGGCCGGGCACCAGAAGGGTGGGATCAGTAGGCGAACTTGGCCGGGAACTGGCCGATGATGCCGGTGGCGAGGGCGTCGGACATCTCCAGGATGTGGCTGTGGATGTGCTCGTACTCGCTGATGTCCTGGGCCCAGTTGGCCTGGAGGCGGGCGGTGGCTTCGGCCAACGTCTGGTCGAGGTGGCCCCGCATCATCGTCTTGAGGGTGTCGGCCGGCCATGCCGGGTTGGCGCCGGCCAGGAAGGTGGCGATCTCGTCACCGTTGGCGTACCAGTCGGCCTTGGCCTTGGTGAGCTTGGGCTGGTCGTCGGCCTTGGCCGCCCCGAGCAGGTCGGCCGCCGTAAGGATGTGGCCCCGCAGCAACTCGGTCAGCTTGGCCCCCGCCTCCTCGCCGTAGTACGGCTTGATGGCATTGCCGATGTCGGCCTGGTTCTGCAGCAGGCGTCCGGCCGCGGCGTCAGCGTCAGGCAGACCGCCCACCGCGCTCACGATGTAGAGCCGGGTCCACTGCACGTGGTCTTCCCACAGGTTGCGCATGGCGTCGCGGAAGGCCAGCTCGTTGGCCGGGACGCTGGGCGGGCTGAACTTGTCGGGGAACTGGGTGGCGATGCCGCTGGCCAGAGCGTCGGACATCTGGACGATGTGCTGCACGATGTGGCCGTACTCGCTGATGTCCTGGGCCCAGTTGCCCTGGAGGCGGGCGGTGGCTTCGGCCAGCGTCTGGTCGAGGTGACCCCGCATCATGCTCTTGAGGGTGTCGGCCGGCCAGGCGGGGTTGGCGCCGGCCAGGAACGTGGCGATTTCGTCGGCGTTGACGTACCACGCGTCCTTGGCCGTGCCGAGCTTGGCCTGGTCGCCGGCCTTGGCCGCGGTAAGCAGGTCGGCGGCGGTGAGGATGTGGCCCCGCAGCAGCTCGGTCAGCTTGGCCCCCGCCTCCTCGCCGTAGTACGGCTTGATGGCGTTGCCGATGTCGGCCTGGTTCTGCAGCAGGCGCCTGGCCGCGGCGTCAGCATCAGGCAGGCCGGCTACCGCACTCACGATGTAGAGCCGGGTCCATGTGACGTGGTCCTGCCACAGCTTCCGCATGGCCTGATGGACGGCCACGGGATCCTGGGCCCCCGGGTTCGGGGCCGCGGCGGCGGTTTCGCCCGCCGTCGCCGCCTGGGCAGTGGATTCGGAATCGTCCGATGAGCAGGCGGCGGTGATGAGGCCGCACGCCAACAGGACCGCGAGGAGCGGCCGGTAACGAGTCTTCACAGATACCCTTTCCCTTCCCTGCCAGCAGCTCTGCGCCGCCGGCGCCCGCTATCTAAAACAACACTTGATTGACCTTAGAGTCTGATGAGGCTAGCGTCAAGACGTGTTTGTTTTAGAATTCAGGCGAAGGGCCGGGCGGTTCAGTTTCGCGCAAGACGATCCTGCTCACGGCGCGGCGTGCAGGCCGGCCGCCTCGGGCACGGCGGTGCCGGTCCGGGCCAGGACGGCCGCCAGGACGTCGCGGGCGTGGACGCTCAGCTCACGGAGGGGACGGTTGCGGTGCACTCGTTCGCCGCCGAGGTCGACCTCGGCGATGGCGCGGCGGCCGTAGGCCAGGTACGTGTCGATGAGGGCGCCGATCTCGATGCCGTACCCGTCCTCGAGACACAGTTGCTCGGCCAGGTCACGGGTGAGAGCGCACTCGCCCGATAGCGGTTGCGTGACGGTAGCCAGCTCGGGAAAGAAGCGTTCGAGCAGTGGACGGGCGAGCAGCTCGGTCACCCGTCCTCCCTCGCCGGGCTGGCCGTGCAGCGGCCGGCCATAGGCCCCCTTGACGAGCTTCAGGCCGGGATCGGCGAGGACCGCCGAAGTGAGGGCGGTGACATAACGTTCCGTGAAGTTCACGACGTCGGCGTCGAGGAACACGAGGATGTCAGCCGTCGTCTCGGCCACCGCCCGCTGCAGCGCTTGGCCCTTCCCCGGCCCGCCATCAGTGGAGACCACCCGGGCCCCCGCCGCCCGGGCGACGGCCACAGTGCCGTCGGTCGAACCGTCGTCGACGACGACCAGGTCGTCGACGGTGCCGCCATCGCGTAGGCGGGCCACCGACCTGACGATGGCACCGATGGTGACGGCTTCGTTGCGGGCGGGAATGCACACCGCCACGGACGTCGCCGCTGAGGGATTGGTGCCAGATACTCGGAGCACCGCGGTCGACCGGTCGACAAGTCTCAATCGGGGCGCCGTCGACGACATGGCGGGTTCGCGCGCTGGCACGGCGCCGTCCTTTCCAGTCAGGAGAATTCGCAATCCGACGAAGCTGGGCCTTCTAAACTCTACTCGGACTACTTTAGACTGCGACCGCCTCGCCGCCGCCGGGTGGCGACAACCGTGGGGACGAGGGCCACGCAGCACAGATCCGGGCGGGGATCGAGCACCGCTTTGAGGGCGCCCTTCGACGACGCGGCGGCCTGCTCCAGCAGGGCGAGGTTCATGCCGCACACCGTCTGGCGGTGGGCGTCGGCCAGGCAGTCGAAGGGGCAATTTCGCATCCGGATAACCCCGTCCTCGTCGCGGAAGGGCTCATAGCCGCGTTCGGTCAGTACCTGTTCAAGCACCGCCGAACGGTGGGCGTCGCTGCGGTCGGGGGCCCGGCGTTCGACCTCGGCGGCGACCTCCGCGCCGAAGCTTTGAGCCGATTCCTGCAGCGCCGCCTTGGCAGTCCCGGTCGGGTCACTGTCAACCGCGTTGGCGAAGATGCGGGCCGCCAGCTCGTAATCGCGGGGAGGCAAGCTGATGTTGAATTCCCGGGTGGCGCGCCGGTAGAGCTTGGCGGGCCGACCCGCCCCGGGGCCGCTGCGGCCCGTCCGGCGGGCGAACGAGACCTCCAGGAGGCCGTCTTCCACCATGCGATCGAGGTGATAGGCGGCCAGGGTACGGCTCAACCCGGCGGCCGCCGCGGCTTCGTCCCGACCGGCGGGCTCCGGCTGCCGGGCCAGGAAGTCGTAGAGTGCCCGGCGGGTCGGGTCCCCGAGGCTGCCGACGCTGGCGACGTCGTCCCGGAGCTGCTCTTGCTCTTGCTCCTGCTCTGCGGCGTTGTCCATAGCGCTATTCTAAAACAATTCACGCTGACTTAGAAGGGGCTCTGTTCAGCTCCGCATGCAGGCTCGGCCCGTGGGCGATGCTGGAGTGAGTCAGCTTCGGCTGACGAGAATTGTTTTAGAATCGGGTTCATGGACACGGAAGACGAGCAGGAGTCGGAGCGGGACATCGTCGCCAGCCTTGGCAGCCTGGTGGATCCGAGCCGCCGCGCTCTGTACGAGTTCGTGAGCCAGCAGGTGGAGCCCGCCGGCCGGGACGAGGCCGCGGCGGCTGCCGGGTTGAGCCGTAACCTGGCCGCCTATCACCTCGATCGCATGGTGGAAGACGGCCTCCTGGAGGTCTCGTTCGCCCGGCGGACGGGCCGTACCGGGCCGGGGGCCGGTCGACCGGCCAAGCTATACCGGCGGGCGTCCCGGGAGTTCAACATCAGCTTGCCTCCCCGCGATTACGAGCTGGCGGCGCACATCTTCGCCGACGCGGTGGAAAGCGAGCCCAGCGGTCGGGCGTGGGCGGCGCTCCGCGAGTCGGCCCAGGCCTTCGGCAGTGAGGTCGCCGCTGAGGTTGATCGCCGGGCCGCCGGCCGGAGTGAGGCCAGGCGGGTGAGAGTGCTCGAAGAGGTCCTGGCCGAGCGCGGCTACGAGCCCTTCCATGACAAGGACGGCGTCATCCGGCTGCGGAACTGCCCGTTCGACCGACTGGCTGAAGCCCACCGCCAGACGGTTTGCGGTATGAATCTCGCCCTGCTGGAGGAAGCGGCTGCCTCCCCGAATGGCACGCTCAGAGCGGTGCTCGATCCCCAGCCCGGTCTGTGCTGTGTGGCTCTGGTCCGCAACGACGAGCGAGCCAAGGGCCGACGCGCCACCCGGAACTGACACCGCTGAGGAGCCTGTCGTCCGGAGCGGGTCGTGGTCCGCTCTGGACGACGGGGTCTCCTCAGGTGCCAGGTGCCACTTCCTCGAGCGGGACGGCGGGATCGGTCAGCCGGCCGATGTCCACCGTCGCTCGGGAGCGGATCAGCGCCTGGATCGGGCCCGTGACATCCCACACGTTGGCGTTCATGCCGGCCACGACCCGCCCGTCGGCGAGCCAGAAAGCGATGAATTTGCCGTCGTCGGGGTTGCCCCGGAACACGACGCGGTCCCATATGCGGGCGTAGCCTGAGTACTCCATCCCCAAGTCGTACTGGTCGGAAAAGAAGTACGGCACACGGTCATAGGCGATGCGGGCGCCGAGCATGTTACGCGCGGCCGCCGGCCCCTGGTTGAGGGCGTTGGCCCAGTGCTCGACCCGAACCCTCTCACCGAGACCGGGGTGCCACGCCGCCGCCACGTCACCCGCGGCGAAGATCCCGGAGACGCTGGTCTCGAGGTGCTCGTCGACTTCGATGCCGTTGCCGACGCGGATGCCCGCGGCCTCCGCCAGTTCCGTCCGGGGGGCGACACCGATGCCGACGACGACGAGGTCGGCATCGATGACACGTCCGTCGGAGGTGCGCACCCCTTCGGCGACCTTGCGGCCGACGACCGCTTCGACGCCGGTGCCCAGGTACAGGTCAACGCCGTGGCTGGCGTGGAGCTGGCGGAACACCGCGCCCACCTCGGGGCCCATCACCCCGGCCAGGGGTACGGCGCCCGGATCGACCATGGCGACCTCGGTGCCCATCTGCCGGGCCGAGGCGGCGACTTCGGAGCCGATCCAGCCGGCGCCGACCACGACCAACCGGCTGGCCTGGCCGATCGACACGGCGAGACCGTCGGCGTCGCCGACGTCGCGCAGGTAGTGGACCCCGGGCAGGTCGGCGCCCGGCACCGTGAGTCGCCTCGGCGCCGCGCCGGTGGTGAGGAGGAGCCGGTCGTAGGCCAGCCGCTCGCCGTCGTCCAGCACCAGCTGGGACGTCGCCGGGTCGACCGCCTTCACCAGGGTCGAGGTCCGGAGCTCGATGCCCTGTTCGGCGTAGAAGCCCTCTTCGTGGACGAAGATCTTGACGACCTCTTCGTCGCCCCGCAGGTACCCCTTTGACAACGGGGGACGCTCGTAGGGCCGGTCGCCTTCCTCGCCGATGAGGACCACCCGACCGGCGAAGCCTTCCTGACGCAACGTTTCCGCCGCCTTGGCACCGGCAAGGCTGGCCCCGACGATCACGATGGTTTGGCTCTCGCTCATCTTGCAGGGCTCCTTGTCAGGGGGTGATCCCGGTCAGGGCGAAGAACTCCTGCCGGGAACGGG
>JAICGL010000012.1 GCA_025923175.1 Acidimicrobiia bacterium | reverse complement strand
GTACAGCCCGTCGTCGGGGTCGACGAGGTGGCTGTCCTCGTTCTCCGGCCGGCCCCGGCCGACGTCCGTGCGGTCCCCGAAGGCGAATTTCATTGCACGATCTCCAGCACCGTCTGGCCGATCTGGAGCTTGTCGCCCCGGTGGAGCGGCATCGTCTTGCTCAGCCGGTCGCGGTTGAGGAACGTCCCGTTGGTGGAGCCGAGGTCCTCCACGAAGGGCTTGCCGTCGCGGATGTAGATGCGGGCGTGGAGCTGGGAGACGAAGGTGTCATCGGCCAGCGGCACGGAGCAGCCTGGTGCCCGCCCGATCGTGACCTCTTCGCTGAGCGGGAAGACCTGCGAGGTGGCCGGGTCGATCATCTTCAGCTTGTAGGGCCGGGTGGGCTGGTCGCTTCGCCGGCCCCGGCCACTGCGGCCCGGCCCGAAGCGGCTGCCGTTGCTGGCGGCGGCGACGGGCCGGTCGGGCGAAAGCTCCCGGTAGACGGCTCTCACGACCCGGGCCAGGAACAGGTACAGCAGCCCCAGAAAGCAGAACTTGAGGATGGTGAGGATCGCCTCGGGCACCTGGTTTTCGCCGCCCTTACGAGGTCTCGAAGCGGATGGTGGCAGAGCCGATCCGCAGCTCGTCGCCGTCGGCCAGCCGCCGTTCCCGGACGGGTGAGCCGTTGACGACGGTGCCGTTGGTGGAGCCGAGGTCGAACACGGTGAACCCCTCGGGGTCGCGGCGGACCTCGGCGTGGCGGCGGGACACCTGGGGGTCGCCGAGCGGGATGTCGCAGCTCGACAGGCGCCCGATGACGATCGGCCGGTCGGCCACCGGAATCCGGCGGCCTTCGGTCGTGACCAGGGTGCCGACCCGCCCGTCGGGATCAGCCTTGATCTCCGCCGTGATGGCGCACTGGCCGGGACCCAGGGCGGAATCGGTCTCCAGCGAGACGATGACCTGACCCAGGAAGCCGTAGCCCTCGTCGCGGGCATGCGCCCGGGCGGCGTCGGCCAGCTCCCGCAGCAGGGTGGGCTCGAAGGCCTCGAACCGCTCCCGGTCGGAGTCCGCCAGCCGGACCCGGAAGGAGTTGGGCGCGATGAGGCCGTGCACACCGACGGTGCGCGAATCGTCCATCTCCCGGGCCAGCCTTCGGCCGATCTCGACGGGCTGGAGGCCGCTGCGGAAGGCCCGGGAGAAGACCCCCTCGACGAGCGCCTCAAGCCGGCGCTCGAACCCGTGCAAACCCACGTCAGGGGATACTACCGGCGGCCTCCGACATGGTCGGGCGTCTGCTTACAGAGGTGTGGTTCGACCCATTTCGGGCAGCCGGACCCGCCGGGCCCGGCTGCTACTCTCACGGGGTCACTCGGGCGAGTGGTGAAATGGCAGACACGCTGGCTTCAGGTGCCAGTGAGGGCAACCTCGTGGGGGTTCAAATCCCCCCTCGCCCACGGACGGTTGGTGATGGCTGCTTCCTCAGGCCGCCCGCCGCTCACGCCGGGGAAACCGGATGCCCCACATCCTGTCTAGCCAGCTGGCGACACCTTCGCCATGGGGATGGAACGCCGGGTCGCCAGTGGTGACCTCCGGGCTCTGATGCCCGGGGCCGATTCCGTAGAGCTGCTTCAGGAACCGCTCGGTCGATGTGGTGCTCATGTGTCTCCCCCTCTCTCGAGGCCCGCTTAGCAGGCCATGCGGCGAAGGTACGGCCAAGGGGGGCCGGCGCCACGCGTACAAGTACGCGTTCCAGGTACCTGTCGGCGGGTGGGGGCTACAGCCCGAACTCGCCTGCCCGGCGGATGAGCTCGAGCTTCGAGTCGATGCCGAGCTTGGCGTAGATCTTGGCCAGGTGGCCTTCGACGGTGCGTTCTGAGAGGTACAGCTGCTTGGCGATCTCCCCGGCGGTCCGGCCGGAGGCCGCCAGGCCGGCGACTTGCCACTCCCGCTTCGACAGCGCCTCCGGGCCGAGCAGGGCGGCGGCGGCACGCTCGCCCGGTCCGCGCAGCGCTCGGAGAGCGGCAAGGCTGCGTTCCCGGCGCCAGGGCGCGCCGCACGCCTCGAAGATCGTCGCTGCACGTCCGAGGGCATCGACGGCCGCCGTCCGGTCGACGGTCGCGATGGCGCTACCGAGCACGTGGTGCGCACGAGCGACGTGGGCTCGGCAGCCTGCTGTCTCCAGCAGGCCAACCGCCGCTGTTGCGGCGTCGGCCGCCGCCTTGTGCTCCCCTGAAGCGGCCAGCGCAACCGCTGAGCCGAGTCTGGCGAGGCCCCAGTGCACCGGTCGGTCGACCCTGTTCGCGATGACATCGAGTCGCTCGACCGCCACCCCCATCGCATCCGAGTCGGATTCGTCAACCGCCATCTCGACGACGTCGGCCAAGGGGAAGGAAACGAGGTAGAACGAGCCCTTGTCGAGGAGTTGTGTGACCGCTTCTTCGACGTGCGCCCGGCCGCCACCAGCACCTGTCCGAGCGAGGAGTACGCCCTGCGCCCAGTGGGAGTAGTCCCCGAAGAAGAAGAAGCCTGGCGCCCAGTACTGGGGTGGAACCCGGGTCAGGAACGCCTCAGCCTCGGACAGGAGGCCACTTTCTGTGGCGGACAAGGCGGCGAAGGCAAAGGCAAACGCACTCCGGAGGCCAACGCGGGAGGCCGGGGAGCCGTAGACGTCACGGGCGGCCCGGAGCGATCGTCCGAAGTCGCCGGCTAGGAACGCGAAGAACGTCTCGTACTGCAGGACCTGGCTCTCACGGAAGGCCGGGTTGACGGCTTTCGCCTCGTCGATCAGCTTCATGGCTTCGGTCGACGTGCGATGGAAGAAGGAACACGCGGCGTAGTTCACAAGGCTGAGGCTGAGCCGGTGTGGCTTGCCTTCCTCCCGGGCGAGGTCACAGACACGGCTCATGGCCGGATGGGCGGTGTCGAAGTCACCCTGATGCCATGCGGCCAGCGACAGATTTCCGAGGGCCTGGGTGAGCGCGGAGCGATCGCCGAACTCCTCAGCGTCGGCCAGTGCCTCGGCGGCTGACTCGCGCCAGGCGGCACAGTCGCCGCGCAAGCCGTAGAGAGCCGACAGCTCGTTGCGGGCAAGGAGCGCCTTGCGTTGCTCACCGGCCTGCTGGAAGAGATCGACCGCCTCCGCGCAGGCCTTCTCCGCTTCCGGGAGTTCTCCGGTCCCCCAGGCCAGGAAGTTGGCCAGCCGGAATTTGACCTCGGCGCGCCGAGCGAGATTGCCGTCGTTGGTGAGGGTGGCGTCGATGGCCCGCATGGCCTTGACGGCCAGTTCCGGTTCGATCCCGCCCCGGTAGACCCAGGCGGCCTGGCGGGACAGCGCGTCGGCCACCTCGAGCCAGCGGTCGTCGCCGGGAGGAAGCAGCTCCACCAGCGAGCCGAGGATGACGAGCCCTTCCCGATGCGCCTGCCGGGCTTCGGACCGGCGGAGCGCTTCGATGAGAGCGGCGAGCGCTTCGGTGTCGCCGACGCCGGCCGACCGGGCGAAGTGGGGGGCGGCTTCGGCGAGTCGTCCGGCGGCGAAGAGCGTCCGGGCGGCGAGCCGGTGGAGGTGCCGGCGGCGTCCGGCGCCGATCGCCTCGTAGACCGCCTCCTGGATCAGGGGATGGGTCACCTCGTAGCAGAGCTCGCGACCGTGCTCCTCCTCCCGTATGAGCCGGACGTGGAGGAGTGTCTGCAGTCGCGACTCGAGCTCCTCGGGGTTTTCGCCGGCCAGCGGCACCAGCTCGTCCCAGTCGACCGGACGGCCCACGACTGCGAGCAGCTCGATGGTCTGGCGCGCCGAATCGTCCAGCAGCCGGAGGCGGGTGGTGACGCGCTCGGTGAGGGTCTCGGGCAGGCGCCGCAGACGGGGCGCCGTGAGGTCGGCCTTCTCCTCGAGGAGCGCACGGACCAGGCCGCCGACGAAGAGCGGGTTTCCCCGGGCCCGTTCGGCGATCCATTGGACCAGGCCCGGCGAGGGCACCTCACCGATGATCTTCTCGATGAGGACCTTGGTTGCATCGAGATCGAGAGGGGTGATCGGCAGCCGGGTGAGCAGACCTTCTTGCTCGAGACCGAGCACGACCTCCGAGCCCGATGGGTGGTCGGACAGTTCTACCGGCCGAGCCGTCGCCACCACCAGGAGAGGCCGGTCGTCGAGGTTCCGGACGAGATGTTGGAGCGCTTCCCAGGACGAGGCGTCGGCGAGGTGCACGTCGTCCAGCACAACGACCACGGGCGTTCGGCTCGCCAACTTGCCGGTAATCCGCACGAGGCCCTCTAACAAGCGGAGACGGGGCGGGTCGTGGTCGGGTGCCTGACCCCGGGCGGCAGCCACGCTGTGGAAGAGCACGGCGAGGTCGTCGAGGTAGCCGCCGCACACGTCGGCGACCTCCGCCGGGTCTAGGTCCTGCAGGTGGCGTTCGATCGCCTCGGCCCACAGGCCGAACGCATCGGTGCTCCCAAGTGGATACGCCCGGGCGGAAAGCCCGAGTACGCCGCGCCGGTGCCGGCCGACCAGCTCCTGCGCCAGGCGGGTCTTGCCCACGCCGGCCTCGCCGGTGATCAGCACGCAACGTGCGCCTGCCGTTCCGACCCGAACCAGTTCCCGGTCCAGCTCGCTCAACTCGTCGTGTCGCCCGACGAGCGGCGGCCCGTCCGTGGCGGTCATACGCCGCCGAAGCCCGCCGGCCGCGGTCCGGCGACCGGGCACCCCTGGGGACGTCCCCATGGCCCACAGCTTGGCAGCGGAACATGGGACGAGCGAGGGGTTCTCCGGTCAGACGGCGACCCAGCCCGACTTGTCCCGCACTACCTCGGGATGGTCCGAGAGCTCGGTCCGCACTGCCTCGAGCCCACGGCGGCCGTGGAAGGCGTAGTAGGTCATGGTGACGAGCCGCGGCGTGTACACCTGGATGCTCAGGGCCTGCGTGCTCCCGGTGTTGACGACGTCGTGGATGTGGTCCGGCCCGAACGCCGCGACGGCTCCGAGGCCGAGACGGCGCCGGCGGAGGCGCGTCGCCTCTGGCCCGGGGACGTAGGTCTCGGTCAGTTGGCCCTCGACCACGCAGATGGCGCCGGCGGCGGGCTGCTCGGCCCATCCCTCGGCGACGGTGGCCAACCATTGAAGAGCGGGCGGACGGGTGCGGTTCAGTACGGTCAACATCGAGTACCCCCAGCAATCGGTTGATACACTCCTATGGGAGTGTAGATACACTCCACTGGGAGTGCAAGATGATTTCGTGGTGGACGCCGTGACGGCCGAACCTGAACTGGCGGTCCCCAGGCCGCAGCCGAAGGGCTGGTTCAGCCGTGGTGTGGCCGGGATCGGGTCCGCCAGCCTGCTGGCCGACGTCGGTCACGAGGTTCCGACGGCATTGCTCCCCAGCCTGCTCACCACCACCCTCGAGGCGCCCGCGTCGGCCCTCGGGCTCATCGAGGGAGTGAGCGACGGACTCGCCGGGGTAGCCCGCTTCGGAGGCGGCGCCCTCTCTGACGACCCCGGCCGGCGCCGAGCCATTGCCGTCGGCGGGTACACCACCACGGCGGTCCTCTCGTCGGTCACGGGGGCGGCGACGTCGGCGTGGCAGGTCGGGGTCCTCCGGGCCGGCGCCTGGGCCGCACGTGGTCTCCGGGTCCCGGCCCGCAACGCCTTGCTGGCCGACATCGTCGACCCGGCGGTCTACGGGCGCGCCTACGGGTTCGAGCGGGCCATGGACAATCTCGGCGCCATCTTCGGTCCGGTCCTGGCCATCGGGCTCGTCGCCCTGGTCGGTACCCGCGCGGCGATCGGGATCTCGGTCATCCCGGGGCTGCTCGCTACCGCCGCCATCCTCTATGCCATCCGGCACACCGAGCGACCCAAAGCTCGCGACAAGGTCAAGATCCGGATTCAGGTCCGGCCGGTCCTCCAGGGGCCGCTCCGCTCGCTCTTTGCCGGTATCGGCGCCTTCGAGTTCGGCAACTGTGCCGCCACCCTCCTCATCCTCCGGGCGACCGAGCTCCTCGAGCCGGGCCGCAGCCATGCTGCGGCGGCCACCACGGCGCTGTGGCTCTACGTCACATACAACGCCGCCGCAACCGTGACCAGTGTTCCGGCCGGGCGACACGCCGACCGCACCGTTCCCCGGCGCACGCTGACCATCGGCGTGATCGCCTTCGGGATCGCCTACGCCGGTCTCACCCGGGACACGCACAGCTGGCTGGCCCTGACGCCCTGGTTCGTCTTCGCCGGCATCGGAATCGGCTGCGTCGAGACGGCTGAGCACGCCGCCGTCGCCGCTAAAGCCCCAGCGGAGATCCGGGGCTCCGCCTTCGGTCTTCTGGCCGCCGTCCAGAGCTTCGGCAACTTCGCCGCCAGCGGCATCGCCGGAGTCCTCTGGACGGTCGCCAGCCCGTCCTGGGCGTTCGCCTACCTCACCGGCTGGATGGTCCTCGCGGCCGCCATCCTCATGCGGCTTCCACCCCGCCCGGCGTCGCGCGGGCTCTAGATCACTTGCTCAGGACGAAGTCGTAGGAGCACGTGGCGGAGCGGCGCCCGTCGGCGTCCTCGTCCCAGGTCAGCTTCGTGGCCAGCGATTCCTTCGCCGCGCCGACCACGTCGGAGTCGAGCCAGGGGTCGCCCTCGAAGTAGATCTGGGTGGTGAGCGGCGCAGCCTGGTCGTGGCTGAGCTTGAAGTGGATGTGGCCCGGCCGGAAGGAGTGGCGGCCGAGGGCCTTGAGGAGCTGGCCGGTGGCTCCCTGGTTGGGGACCTCGTAGGGAGCGGGCACCACCGTCTCGAACTCGAACGAACCGTCCTCGTCGGTGGTCAGCTGGCCGCGGAGGTTGTACTCCGGCACGTCGGGCTGGAAGTGCGAGTACTCGCAGGCGCCGTTGGCCTGCCAGATGTCGAGGTTGGCGCCGGCCAGGGGTGACCCGTCGGTCGTGCGCACCGTGCCGGAGAAGACCAGCTTCTCGCCGGGCTCGTTTTCCCGCATGGGCAGGACGTAGGGCTTCTCAAGACGGGGAGCGCCGGGGATGTAGACGGGCCCCTCGACGTTGCTCTCCGTGCCTTCGCCGGCTTCGTGCTCGAGGTCGTCGAGGGTGCTGGCCAGGAAGACGTCCAGCGCCAACGGGATCTCCAGGTGCTGCTGGCTGGCTTTCATGATCCACTCGACGGCGGCGCGGTACTCGTCGTAAGTCACCTTGTGCTTGGTGATGATCTCCACCAGCGCCTCGTGGATGTCGTCGACGATGGCGTTCAGCCGGGGCTTGGTGGTCTGGGTGGTCTCGGTGACGGCCATGGTGTGCTCCCCCCTCGGATCGATGTGCTGCTCCGATCATGGCGACCGCCGTCCGACGGTACATGGGGGAGAACCGACAGTTTCGGTCGCGTCAGGCGACGGCGTTCCTGGCGGCGAAGGCGATCAGCTCGGAGCGGGTCCCGCGGCCCGTCTTCACCGTGAGGTTGGCGATATGGCGCTCGACCGTCCGGGGTGACATGTAGAGGCGGGCGGCGATCTCCTTGTTGGCCAGCCCCTCGGCCAGCAGGGTCAGCACCTCCAGCTCCCGGCGGGTCACCCCCAGTTCACGAAGGGCGGGCGGCACGGATTCGTCCCGGCGACGGCGGGGCAGCGGCGCGCCGGCCTTCTGAAGCAGTGACCGGGCGGCGGCCGCCAGGCGATCGTGTCCCTGCGCTTCGAAAGCGGGGAGGGCCTCGCGCATCCAGCCGACCGGGTCACCCCAGCCGTCGGCGATCGACGCCTCGGAGACGAGGCGGCGGGCCAGGTGGCGCCAGGGAGTCGTGGCGAGCATGACGTCTCCCGCGGCGAAGACCTGTTCTACCTCCTCCCGGCGACCCGACCTCCCCAGCGCGACCGCGTCGGCCAGGAAGAGGAACGCAAGGTTCAGACGGTGGCTGGTCGCGCCCGAAGCCCTCACCTCGGCCCGGGCGGCATCGCCGTCGAGATCGTCGACGGTCCGCAGCAGCGCCCACAGCCCGCGTTCGGGGGCCGGGACCGAAACCGTTTGGCGGAAGTGCGCCATGGCCTCCTCGAGCGCCTCCATGCCCCGTCGTCGGTCCTCACCGATGAGCCAGAAGACGGCGCGGGCCGTCCCCCAGGCGACCCCGCAGGCGCCGGGCTCGTCACCCACCAAACCCAGGGCCTCCTGGATGAGGGCCTCCATGTCGTCGCGCCGGGACAGGCGGGCGCAGGCCGCCGCCTCGAGGATCAGCGCCATGCCGAGAAGCTGTTGCAAGCGGAAGCGGCGGGCGATCGTGCTCGAGCGGCGAACCGCCTCGATCGCCTGCTCCGATTCCCAGTGGTCGAGGAACCAGATGCCGATCAGGAAGTCCACGTGGGCGGCGGTGGCCAGCGCCCCGCTGGCCATGGCCAGGTCCCGCGCCGCCAGCAGCCGGTCGAGGGGGCGGCCGGCCAGGATGTCGACCGTGGCGAGCTCGGAGAGCGCCCGGACGCGCCACACCGTGAGGTCGTGCCTCTCGGCGACGGCGTTGGCCCGTTCGAAAGCCTCCTCGGCCGTCTCGATGTCATCCGTGCGGGCACAGCGGCCGATCACCTCCCACGCCTCGCAGGTGAGGTCGTGCAGCGCCAGCCGCTCCGCCGCCGCCAGGGCTGAGCGAGCGAGAGCCCCTGACCGCTTGATGTCTCCCCGGCCATAAGCGACGTGAGCGGCGATGGCGTCGAATCGCGCAGCGAGGGCGTCGTCGTCGGCCCGCACTGCCCGGGAGCGGCCCTGGGCCAGATGGTCGTCGGCCAGGTCCCACCGGCAGGCGGTCGCCGCCGCCCGGGCCAGCCGCAGCTCGAGGCTGCCCCGGCGCCCCGGCGGTGCCTGCAACGAATCCAATGTGGTGGCGAGCTGCTGCCCGACTTCGAGCGCTCGGTCCGTGTTCCCGGCGAGCGACAGCGCCTCGCACAGCGCCTCGGCCGCCGCGGCGACGAGCTCGGGGTGTTCGGCCAGGTCGCCGGCCCGTCCGAACGCGACCTCGGCGCTGGCCAGGGCGCCCCGGGCCAGGGAGCGCCGGCCGGACTCGAGCAGGAATTCAGCAGCACGCTCCCGATCTCCGGCCCTTGTCGCGAGCTCCGCGGCGAGTTCGCACGATTCGCCGGGCAGGCCGGGATGGGCCGTCTCGAGGGCGGCGAGCGCCCGGCGCGACAGCACCCCCCGTTCCACCGGCAGCAACCCTCCCACGACGGCGTCGCGGGTCAGCGCGTGCCGGAACCGGAAGGACCCGCCGGCCGAGGGGTCGGCGACGAGCAGTTGGGCCTCGACCGCCGCCCGGAGGGCCGTCAGGACGGCCGGCTCGTCGAGGCCGGTCATGGCGGAAAGGAGAGCCCAGTCGAACGATCGGCCGAGGGTGGCGGCCGCCACGACGACGGGCTTGGCGTCCCCCATCGTTGCCAGCCGGCGCTCGACGCTGTCGACGAAGCTGTCGGGCACATCGGCCTTGAGCGGGCCCGTGATGGCCCATCCGTCGCCGTCCCGGACCAGCGCACCGGAACCGACCGCGCCCGCCAGCAGTTCCTCGACGAAGAAGGGAAGACCGTCGGCGTGAGCGGACAGCAGCTCGACTACCGGGGCGGGGAGTTCCGAGGTCGACAGGCACGCGCAGGCGACGGCGGCCATCTCGGCAGGGTCGAGACGGTGCAGGTCGACCACCGAGGCCGTCCGGTCCGCCGCGAGCCGGTGGACGACGCCGAGGGCGGGGCTGGCCTCGGTCCGGAGCGTGCCCAGGCACACCACCGGCTCCGAGCCGAGGTTCTCGGCCAGGTACTCGACGATCGACAGAGTCTCCGGGTCGGCCCAGTGCAGGTCCTCTAGGACGAGGAGGCACCCGCCGCGTTGCCCGACGGCGTGGAGGAGACGGAGGATCGCCTCGGCGAGGAGGACGACCGAGTCGTCGGCCCCGGGACGGTCACCCTGGCGCCATTCCGGCACCAGCTTGCTGAGGATTGGCCGGAAGGGTTCGAGTTCGGGAAGGTCCGGAGGCCCCTCGTCCCGGAAGTAGGAGTTGAGGGCCTCGGCGATGGGCCGGAAGGCCACGGTGCCCTGGCCCTGCACCGCTCGTCCGACGAGCACGCTGGAGCGGGCGCGCCGAGCTTCTGCCACGCCTTCCCGTACGAGCCGGGACTTGCCGACGCCGGCTTCGCCTTGCAGGAAAACCGCCGAGCCCTGGCGGGACCCCGCACCGGCCAGCGCCGCTTTGATGGCCTCGAGCTCAGCTTCCCGGCCGATGAGCGAGGGACAGAGTAGCGAGCGGGCCATGGCGAGCGTCAGTATCGCTGAACGCTGTTAGGCCCTGCCAGGAAACTGTCGGTTCTCCCCCATGTGCGGGATTTCCCGTTCCCGAAGAATTGGTGGCATCGACACCGGCTAGGGAGAGGAGCCAGTCATGCCGACGATCGCAGGGATCCACCACGTCTCGATCACCGTCCCAGACATCGACCAGAGCGTGCCGTGGTACAGCGAGGTGCTCGGGCTCGAAAAACTCATGGACGAGAAGCATCCCAACGACGATGGCTACGCGGTCGTCCTCGGCACGCCGGACTGGCGCTTCTGTGTGGGACTCCACACCCATCCCACGAACGAGGGCGAAGGATTCCACGAGACCCGCACCGGGCTCGACCACGTGGGATTCCTCGTGTCCGGGCACGCCGAACTGGAGGCGTGGGACGCCAGGCTGACCGAGTTGGGCGTCGAGCATTCCCCCATCGCCGACCGCGAGGGCTACGCCGTCCTCGTCTTCCGCGACCCGGACAACACCCAGCTCGAGTTCATCTGCCTGGGCTGACGGATCCCGCCGGCGGCAACGGGATCAGCTCTGCATCTTTGCGAAGCGGAAGACGCCAGGGTCGGCGGGGTCGACGGTGACCTCGACCCAGCGGTCGGTGTTGTCGACGGCGAAGGTCTGGAGCTCGATCAGGTTCGGGACGCCCGGCCAGTTCGTTCCCAGCCGGTAGACGTGGCTGTCGCCGTGGACGAGGACGACCGGCTTGCCGAAGGCGCTGGCCCGCTCCACGAGCGCGGTCTGAAGGTCATCGTCAGAGCCGCCGGCGAAGGGATCGTCCTGCCATATGACCATCAGCCCCGGGCTCTGCTGATTGGTGGCGACGTCGAAGGCCTCGTTGAGCCAGGCGAGGTTGGCCGCCGGCAGGCCCTCGGCGCCACTGCTCTTCCCGTCCGGGCCGGGGACGTTCAGCGTGGCGAAGACCACGTTGCCCGCCGACCAGCGGGCGTTCTCCACGAACGGCGCCGCTTGGCGGGTGAGCGGCATGCGGCGCTGCCCCAGCGACTGGTCGGTGGAGAAGAAGCGCTGGCGGATGGCGGCCAGCCGCTCGGCCGGACCGGCGCAGCCGGCCCACTCGTTGTCGCCGGGGGTGAACACGAATGGCACGGAGAAGCCTTCGAAGACTTCATGTACGTATCGGAGACGTTCGTCGGTGCAGGGCCCCTGCGGGCCCTGGATATCGCCGTCGTGGACCACGAAGGCGTAGGACCCCGAGGAGATGGCCGTCCGGGTCTTGAGGAGCAACTCGTCCTGGGCGGCGGTGTATCCGGTGTCGCCGATGAGGGCGATCCGGAAAGGGGCGGTCGACGCGGCCCGAGTGGGTGGAGGGGTGTCGCCACCCGGCGGACTCGAGGGCGCCGGAGTGCTCGAGGGTGGACCCGGGGCTTCCGGCGGGCTCGGCGGCGAGGTGTCGGGCAACCGGGGTGGCGCCATGATGGCGACGATCGGAGCCGGTAAGGAGTCCCCGGGCACCGAACCTGCGCTGCGGCCGTCGCCGTAGGCGCGGACGGTGCCGGCCGAGCCGACCAGCCAGTAGCCGTTCCCGGTAGGCGACCCGGCCATGCCGACGATGGGATCGCGCAGCGGTCGGCCCGCCGCTGAGCCCGCGTAGGGGGCGTCTCCGAAACTGAACAGCCCGCCGTCGGAAGCGACGAAGCGGTAGCCCCGACCGGTTCGTGACGTCGACATACCGGTGATCGGCTTGTTGAGGACGATGGATCCGGTCGACCCGTAGAACCCAGCGTCGCCGAAGGCGAAGATGCCGCCGTCGCTGGCTACGAGCCAGTAGCCGTCTCCGGACGGCGTGGCCGCCATGCCGACGATCGGGCGGTTGAGCCGCATCGCTCCGGTCGAGCCGTGGAACCGGGCGTCGCCGAAGGCGAAGATGCCGCCGTCGGTGCCCGCCAGCCAGTAACCCTTGCCACGGGGCGTCACTGCGGCGCCGACGATCGGCCGTGCCGGTGGGGACCCGCGCAATGAGCCAAAGTCGGGAACGTTGAACGGGTACACGTTCCCGTCGGCCCCTATCAGCCAGTAGCTGCTCGTGGGCGGCGCTACGGCGGGGCTCGGCTCCGAGCGCGGGCTTGATTCGGGCACAGCCACGGCGCGTGTCACCCCGGCGATGGACACGACCGCGACGGCAACGGCAAGCCGTCGACACAGCGCGCGACGCATGTGAATTTCCTCCGGTTGCTCCCCAGCTCGACCGGTTCCCGGGCGACGGATCGCTCCGGTGGGCGCTTTCGGCCGCGCATGACGGTCAGAAAGTCCCTTTTATGCATTCGCTCCCGAAAGGTCCGATTCCTGCCGAAACGTCGGAATCGCTCCTCGGAGCGCTCAGCGGCTCAGGCTGACGATGACCAGCGGAGGGGTGAGACGTTGCCGTCGTCGGACCGGAGTGGAGCCTCGTGGTCGGCGTGGAGTTCGGCCCGGACGATGTTGGCGGCTTCCACCAAAGAGCGGAGCTTGCCCTGGGCCACGCGGCGGGGGAGGTTGATGAGGCCGCAGTCGGTCGACAGGCCGAGGTTCTCGGGCTTGACGACTTCGAGGCAGGCACGGATGCGGTCGGCCACGGCCTCGGCGGCCTCGATCTCGACCGACTTCACGTCGATGACGCCGGCGATGAAGTCCTTGTCCCAGGCGCCCTTCTCGAGGGCCACGAGGTCGCCGGCGCCCTGGTGGGCGATCTCGTAGTTCAGCGCGCTGATGTGCACCCGATGGACGCGGGGGAAGATGGCCTGGGCCCGGGCGGTGGTGGCGTCGCGCTCCCGAAGTGAAAGGACGTACTCCGTCCCCTCCTTGTCGGGGGATTCGCCGTCGCCCGGCGGGGGCAGGTAGCCGGACGTGCCGAGGTAGTTGCCCCAGCAGACGTGGACGTGGACCTCGGCGTCGACCTCGTCGACCGCGGCGTTGAAGACGTCGACCTCCCAGTCGCCGAGCGACAGGCCGAAGTGCCAGGTGAACTCGTCGAGCTGGATGATGTCGCAGCCCGCCGCCACCAACTCCTTGAACTCCTCGTTGTAGATCCTCGCCAGGTCGAAGGCGAGGTCCTTCACGTCGGAGTAGTACTTGTTGATCGACCCCATGGCCAGCACCTGCAGGCCCGGGAAGTTGACCTTGATGGGCTTCTTCGTCGCCTTGCGCAGCACCCGGACCTGTTCCGAGTACAGCGGGCACTTGCGGATCAGCTTGCCGTCGACGATCGGCGAGTGCTCGGTGGAGAACGTCGGGAGCATGATCGACGGCCCATAGGGCGTGAACCCGGAGATCCGCTCGGTGAGGTAGTAGAGCTTGGCGGCAAAGGGGCTGTCGCCGCTCACCATCAGCCCGTCGGTGATGACGTCGAGGCCGGCCGAGTCCTGATCGTGGACGATGGCCAGGATGGCGTCGGAGAACGCCTCGAACGAGATGGAGTCGGCGGCGTAGCGCCCGGCGGGGATCTCGCTCCAGGCCTGGCCGGTGAACCAGCGCGGCTTCGGATAGTTCCCCACCATCATCGTGGGGAGGAGGATGTCCTGGCCGGCGATACGCATGGTCCCCGTCCCTTCTCGTCAGAGGGTGGGACCCAACATATGTCAGCGTGCCGTCAACGCTTGTAGGCGATGACCCACTGGAAGGCGACGGGCTGGTCGTCTTCGAGCGTCGTCTCCACGCTGTCGGCGAGGATCTCGAGGCCGGCGTCGGTGATGAGGCGACGGTTGGTCCGGTGGTCCCAGCTGCTCCAGTACATCGGCACGCCGAGCCAGTCCTCCTCGTAGGCGTCGCCGCAACTCGTGCCGAGGCTGGCGATCAGGCCGCCGCCGGGACGCAGCCAGTGCGCCACCCGCCGGAGCACTTCGCCGTGCTCCTCCCGGGGGAGATGGATGATCGAGTAGAAGGCCGTCACGAGATCGAACGACCCGGCGGGGAAGTTCACGGAGGCCATGTCGCCCTCCAGGAACTGCACGGACGGCAGTTCCTGGCGGGCGACGTCAAGGCTGCGGGCCGACAGGTCGAGGCCGGTGACACGGAAGCCGGCCTCCGCCAGCGAGGCGGTGACGTGCCGGCCGGTGCCGCAACCGAGATCGAGGGCGTCACCGGGCTTGAGCAACCCCATCCTCGCCGCCCGCATCAGGTAATGCTGGCGGCGGGTCGTATCGCGGGCGGCCCAGTCGGCATAGCGACCGTGCATGCGGTCGTATCCGGCGCAGACCAGTTGCTTGGCGGTGAGCACGACGAGCCTCCGGGTGATTCGGGGGTTCCGGGACCAGTGCGATGGTGTGTTTCGCCACCATCCCGCCGGAACCCCGCAAATAACCCGTGACGATTTCGCTACTTCACCCCGGCAGGCGGATCGTGGTCTCGGGGTCGCAGGTGCGGCAGGGGTTGAGGCCTTCCTCGACGGCCATCTCCGACGTCATCGTGCGCAGACGGGGGTGGTCGTGGACGAGGTGGCAGTCGGGGCGGTGGAAGGCGGTTGAGCCGGCCAGGACCAGGCCGTCTTCGGCGGTGCCGACGGGCACCCGGCCCTGCACCTCGACCAGGGTCTCGAGGATCCGGGTCAGGCCGGCCATGTTCTGCTCGAGGCGCGACCGCTCGGCTCGTTGGCTCTGCACGATGAAGAGACCGATTCCGATGTTGACGAAGCACAGACCGGCGATCCCACCCGAGATCAGGTAGGGGAACTGCCGTGTGCTCAGGTCGTAGCTGGCCGCGCCGTTCCAGCCGACCCATACGAGGACAAATCCTGCCAGGCAGAACAGCACCCCGAGTTGATTGCCGAGCTTGGTCCGCTTGGGTTCCACAGTTGTCTCCTTCTCAGGCGGGAGCCCCCAGGTAGCGTTCCCGCAGGCTGGCGTGGTCGGTTTCGGCGCCCGTCCCCCGGTGGACGATCTGGCCGCGTTCGAGGATCATCGCCCGGTCCGCGTGGCTGAGCGCCGCCGTGCCCTGCTCGACGAGCACCACGGTGACGCCCTGGGCGTTGATCTGATCGATGATCGAGAAGACCGATTGGGTGATGGCCGGGGACAGCCCGAGCGACGCTTCGTCGATCAGCAGGAGCCGGGGGCTCGCCATGAGCGCCCGGCCGATGGCGAGCATCTGCTGTTCCCCGCCCGAGAGCGTGCCGGCCAGCTGGCCGCGGCGCGGGGCGAGCTGCGGGAAGACCCGCAGCACCTGCTCCCGCGTCTCGGAGATGTAGCCGGAGTCGTGCCGGTGCATCCATGCGCCGAGCCGCAGGTTGTGGTCGACCGACAGGCCGGGGAAGACCTGCCGCCCCTCCGGCACGAGCGTGATACCGAGGGCGACCCGCTCCGCGGCGGTGAGGTTCGTGATGTCATGCCCGGCGAAGGTGATCGACCCGTGCTCCGGATGGAGCAGCCCGGCCAACATGGCCAGCGTCGTCGTCTTCCCGGCGCCGTTCAGCCCGAGGACGACCAGACGCTCCGCTTCGAGCACCTCGAACGACAGGTCCCGCAGGACGGGGGCGCTCCGGTGGTGCCCCGTGCCGTAGCTGACCTGCACGCCGTCCACGACGACGAGGGGCTTCGAGGGCTTGTCGGCGCCGATCAGCCACGAGGGCACCTCGTCGCCGAGGTAGGCCCGGACCACCTCCGGGTGGTTGCGCACCTCGTGGGGCTTGCCCTCGGCGAGGACCTCGCCGAAGTTCAGGCAGTACACGTAGTCGCACACGTCCGAGACGAACGGGACGTTGTGCTCGATCATCAGGATGGTGAGCCCGAAGGTGCGGCGCAGTTCGAGCAGCATGGCGCCGAACTGGTCCGCTTCACCCGGGCCCAACCCCGACGTCGGCTCGTCGAGGAGGACGAGGTCGGGGTCGGTGGCCAGCACGGCGGCGACCTCCACCCGCTTCAGGACTCCATAGGGAAGCCCGTCCACCTCCCGGTCCATGAGGCCGGAGAGCCCGAGGATCTCGATCAGGGTCTCGGCTCGTTGCGACAGCCGGCGTTCGTCGGCATAGGTCGCCGGAAGGCCGAGCAGGCCCGCGGTAGCGGAGTAGCGGGCAGCGAGATGTTCGGCGGCCAGCAGGTTGGTCCGCACCGTGGCGCCGCGGATGAGGCCGACGTTCTGGAAGGCGCGGGCCATCCCCGCCGCCGCCCGCTGATGGGCCGGGTAACCGGTGATGTCGACGTCGCGGAAGCGGACGCGACCTTCGTCGGGCGCCCGGAATCCGTTGATCACGTCGAACAGCGTCGTCTTCCCGGCGCCGTTCGGGCCGATGATGCCGACGATCTCCATCTCGCTCACCGAGATGGACGCGTCGTACAGGGCGCGGATGCCGCCGAAGTTGACCGTGCAGCTCTCGACCTCAAGCATGGGCCTTCACCCCGTTGCTCGAGACCGGCGCCGGCGTCGACGGTTCCTCCGGGTGGGACGGCGGCCCGCGCAACCAGCGCCCGAGAGGACGGAGCATTTCCCCGAACCCGCCCGGGTGGCGGGTCAGCGTGAAGATGAGCAGAAGCGGGCCGACCACGAGCGGAGCGAGATCTGCCGACAGGTCGGGAAGGATCGGAATGGCGTTGATGGCGCCGGCGAGCTGCAGCTTGTCGAAGAGGTAGTCGGTGAGGGAGAAGAACGCCGAGCCCACGACCACGCCGGTCCGGCTACGCAGGCCGCCGACGACGGTCATGATCACGAAGACCAGCGCCAGCCGGAACTCGAACTGGCTGGACACGACCGACGTGGCGTTATGGGCGAGCAGCGCACCGGCAATCGAGGCGAAGACGCCGGAGACGATGAAGGCGATCAGGGTGTACCGCCTGAGGCTGGCGCCGAAGCTCGCCGCCACTTTCGGATCCTGGCGAATGGCCAGCAGCGCCCGGCCGGTCTTCGTCGACGTCAGGCGCCAGTCGACGTAGAGGACGACGGCGAGAACGGCGAGGCACAGGTAGTAGTAGCGGTAGTCGCTGGCGAAGGCCGCCGGCTTCGGGGCCGCCTGCCCGGTGGATCCTCCAGTCAGCGATGTGATGTTGAACAGGCTGTTCTCGGCCATCCGGCCGTAGGCGAGCGTCACCAGGGCGAAGTACAAGCCGGTGATGCGCAAGGAGACGAAGCCGAGGAACAGGGCCTGGAGCGCTCCGACCACCATCGTGACGCCCAGTGCTGCGACGAAATTCTGCTCGTGAACGGTGGTCATGTAGGCGGAGGTGAACGCGCCGATTCCCACGAACGCCTGATGGCCGAGGGAGATCTGGCCTGCGTAGCCCAGCAGGACGTTGAGGGAAAGACCGACGATCGCGTAGATGACCGCTTCGGTGAAGATGTTGACCTCGATGCCGCTCCGGGTGAGCGGGAAGACGAGGACCAGCGCGGCCAGGCCGCCGAGGACGGTGGCCCGGGCCATCGATCCCGTCGTCGAGTGTCCGTTCATCCGGCCCGTTCCGCCGGGGCGGTGAGCGTGGACCGCGGCCCGAGGAGGCCCGTCGGCCGGAAGGCGAGCACGCCCACCAGGAGGGCGAAGACCACGACCGAGGGCAATCCGGGAATGTGCTCGGATACGGGGGAGCCGACGGCGATGCTCTCGGCCACCCCGACGACGATCCCGCCGACGAGCGCGCCGGGGAGGCTGTTCATCCCTCCGAGGACGGCAGCGGTGAAGGCGGGAATGAGCGATGACAGCGTCACGAACCCGGGGCCGAAGCCGCCGGCCAGCGGGGCGGAGAGGATGCCGCCGAGGCCGCCGAGGATGGCCGCCGCGCCCCAGGTGAACCGGGACAGCCGCTCGGCGCTGATGCCCATCAATTCCGTCGCCAACGGGTTCTGGCTCAGGCCGAGCACGGCAAGGCCGAGGTTGGTGCGGGAGAAGAAGAAGGCTCCGGCCACGGCCAGTACCACCAGCGTGACGATGACAAGCAGCCGCTGGTCCGACACGGCGAAGCCGAACACCGAGACCCGGTCGAGCCGGCCGAGCGCGGGCGCGACGAAACGCAGCTGTGAATGGCCGATCCAGAACTCCACGCCGATGGCGAACAGCGCCACCCCCGCCGTCGCCACCAGGAGCGTCACCCTGGGAGCAGAGAAGAGGGGCCGGACGACGAACCGCTCGGTGGCCAGCCCGCTGGCCAGAGCGGCGAGGACGCCGAACAGCATTGCTCCGACGTAGGGCACCCCGGCCGAGTGGGCGCCCCAGAGGGCGAAGACGGCCACGGTGCCGAACTCACCCTGGGCGAAGTTGAAGATCCCGGTCGACTTGTACACCAGCACCAGGCCGAGCGCGATGAGCCCGTATCCGGAGCCAGCAACAATGCCGATGACCAGTGACTGACGCACGTCGGGAGCCGGATCGCTTAGAAGTCGGCGATGAAGCGGCCGGTCGTCCTCCAACTGCGCGAGCCGCAGTCGGCTTCCAGCAGGTGGGCCGTCTTGGCCCCGAAGCGGGTCGTGCCGTCGTAGCTCACGTCGGGATAGACGTTGGAGTGGAACACCTTCCCGCTGGTCACGGTCTTGAAGAAGCTCTGGCGGGACAGGTCGCGGCCGGTGGCTTCGAGCATCTGATGGATGGTCTTGTTCTGGCCCCACATCAGGATGCCGATGTCGTCGGGGTTGGCCCCGACGTGCTTGCGGAAGGCCGGCTTGTAGTCCGCATCGAGCTCGTCGATGGCGTCGAGCTGGGGGAACGGCGAGAGGAACTTGGCACCTTCGATCGACGGGCATCCCGCCGAAGTGACCACGGCCAGGCCGTTGGTGGTGCCGGGCCCCACCCACACCGGGCGGTAGGCCTGCGCCTGGGCGTTCGTCG
>JAICGL010000011.1 GCA_025923175.1 Acidimicrobiia bacterium | reverse complement strand
TCATCCAGCAATTTTTGCTTATGAGAGGGCCCAGGTCACGAACTGGAGCGCCCATTTCCGCCTTGAGTGGCGGCGGCAGCCAGGGCTCTGAGCTGCGTATCGGTCCCGATGGCGATCAAAATCTGCCCTGCGCAGAGCTGGGTCTCGGGTGGCGGGTTGGTCGTGAACTCGCCGCTGCCGTCACGCAGTGCGAGGATCAGCGCCCCGGTGGAGTCCCGGATGTGTGCATCCCGCAGCGACTTGCCGGCCAGCGGCGACTGCTGGAGGAGCGGGATCTCCTCCAGGCGGAACTCGAGGCTGCCGTCGTGCATCACGACGTCGAGGAACTCGGCCACGTGGGGCTGGAGTACGAAGGCGGCCATGCGGGCGCCGCCGATGCCCTGCGGATTCACCACCCGGTCGGCGCCGGCCTGGGTCAGCTTGGCCTCCGAGCTCTCCACCCGGGCCCGGGCCACGATGAACAGATCGGGCCGCAGCGAGCGGGCCGTGAGCGTGACGAACAGGTTGGCGGCGTCGGTATTGAGAGCGGTGACGAGGACCCTGGCCCGCTCGATCCCGGCCTCCTTCAACACGTCGTCGATCGTGGCGTCGCCCTGCACGACGTGGCCCAACCCTTCGGCGGCAGCGGTCCGGGCGGGGTCGTGGTCGATCACGACGACGTCCTGGCCGGCGCCGGTCACGTACTGGGCGAGGTTCCGCCCTACCCGCCCGAAGCCGCACACGATCACGTGGCCCTCCATACGGGTGATCTCGCGCTCCATGCGCCTCCTCCCGAGCACTTCCTGGACGTGCCCCTCGACGACCACCTCCAGCACCTGGGTGAAGGTGAAGAGGGCGGTACCGACACCGACCAGGATCAGGACGATGGTGAAAGCCTGCCCTCCGGCCGAGAGAGGCTGCACTTCCCGGAACCCGACGGTGGCCACCGTGGTGACGGTTTGGTAGAGAGCGTCGAGCCAGGGGAAACCCAGGGCGATGTAGCCGACCGTCCCGGCCACGATGATGCCAACCAGGGCGGCCACGCCGAACCGCAGCCGTCGCCACGCCTCCACAAGCGGACGATAGCCACCGATCGCAGAGGCGTTAGCATGCCGTCGATCGTTCCCCAGGGAGGATGCATGACCGTCCAGGCGTACGTGCTCATCCAGACCGAAGTCGGAAAGGCCGCCCAGGTGGCTTCCGAGGTCCGCAAGATTGAGGGCGTCAAGTGCGCCGACGACGTGACCGGCCCCTACGACGTCATCGTCAACGCCGAGGCCGAGAGCGTCGACGAGCTCGGCAAGATGGTCGTGTCGCGCGTCCAGTTGGTCGAGGGCATCACCCGCACCCTGACCTGCCCGGTCGTCAACCTGTAACGCCGCCTCAGTCGTCGCGAGGGCGGCCCGTCCGTCCGGCGCGGCGCTCGTGGCGCTCCAGCGCCAGCGCCACGAGCCGGTCGAGCAGCTCGGGATAGGGCACCCCGGTGACCTCCCACAGCCGCGGATACATGGAGATCGGCGTGAAGCCGGGAATCGTGTTGACTTCGTTGACGAGGAAGCCGCGCCCCGGATCCTCGAGGAAGAAATCGACCCGGGCCATCGCTTCGCACCGGCAGGCGTCGAAGGCCGCCAGCGCCAGCCGGCGGACCTCGGCGGTGCGGTCGGGGTCGAGGTCGGCCGGCGCCCGCAACTCGGCCGAGTCGTCGAGGTACTTGTCCTCGTAGCTGTAGAAGTCAGCGCCGGGAACGATCTCGCCCGGCAGTGACGCCTCGGGCGGCCGGTCTCCGAGGACGGCCACCTCAATCTCCCGCCCGGCGATGCCCTCTTCGACGAGGATCCACTCGTCGAACCGGAGCGCGACCTCCACTGCCTCTTCCAGCCCGGCCCGGTCGGTGGCCCTGGAGACGCCGACCGACGACCCGAGGTTGGCCGGCTTCACGAAGCACGGGTAGCCGAGTTCCGTTTCGCAGCGGTCGAGTTCGGCCTTGGTGACGCCGTCATCCCGGAGAGCGATGGTGCGGGGGGTGGCCAGGCCGCAGGCGGTGAAGGCCCGCTTCATCATCACCTTGTCCATCCCCACCGCCGAACCCAGCACGCCGGAGCCAACGTAGGGCAGGCCGGCCAGCTCAAGGAGCCCCTGGACCGTCCCGTCCTCGCCGTAGGGGCCGTGGAGAAGCGGGAAGGCGACGTCAACGGCGCCGAGCGGGTTGCCGGCCGACTCGAGCCGCACCACCGACGAGCCGAGCCCTGGGCGGCGGTCGGCCAGGCGGACGGGCGAGCCGTCGACGTCGAAGGCCGAGGGGAAATCGCCCGTCTCGAGGGCCGCCCGGGCCCGATCGGCCAGGAGCCAGCGGCCTTCCCGTGTGATGGCCACGGGCACGACGTCGTAGCGGTTGGGGTCGAGGGCCCGGGCCACGGCGACGGCGCTGACCCGGGACACGTCGTGTTCGGCAGACTGACCGCCGAAGAGCAGCAGGAGGCGGAGGCGGTGGTCGGGGTACGGGCTCATCGGGTGATGGCCGCCCGGATGCCGATACCCATCAGGAACAGGCCCACCAACCCGTACAGCATCTCGAGGCGACCTCGCATCGAGTCACGTGACGAGTAGGCCAGGCCCACGGTGGCGAAACCCACGAAGCCGTAGAACATGTGGATACGAGGGGCGGTGATCGTCTCGTCGGAAACCAGGACGGCGCCAGTCGTCACCTGGACGACCAGCGTGATCTCAGCCAGCGCTGTCGCGATCACCCACCATCGCCGCGGCATCTTCGGGAGGCGCCAGGCGGCTAGGGCGATGAGCCCGGCCAGGCCGTTGGCCACGATGACCGCCCAGGCCCAGTGCTTGTGGAAGTCGAGCAGCGCGTCGATCAGCCGGCCCTTTCGCAGCGGCTCACGCCGCGCCTGTCGGGGGGACGCCCCCCGCCCCCCGGGCCTGCTCCTGCTGGATGACGTCAAAGGCCCATAGCTCGCTGGCTGTACCGACGGGGCCCTGGGTGCTGTGGGTCTTGTGGCCATGTTGGAACGCCGGGCTGTTGACCCAGTTGTTGAACGCGTCCTCGGAGCTCCACCGGGTGTAGACGAGGCACACGTCGCGGCCGTCGCTTGGCCGGAGCAGCTCGAAGGCCTCGAAGCCCTCCATCTTTGACACCTCGCCAGCCCGGTTGGCGAAGCGCTTCTCGAACTCCTCCATCCGCTCCGGCGGGACGGTGATGGCGTTGATGCGAACCACGCTCAAAGAAGAACCTCCCGATATGCCTTGGGGGAGGCAGGTGAAGCCCCCGAGTCTCGGCACGGCATCCTACGAGGCGGGAGATGGGGGCAAAGCAACGGGGAGGCGCCCGGGCCGGCGCCTCCCCGTCGGAGCTGTGCTCGTGTGGTGGTGGGAACTATGCGGCCGGAACCGGGTCCGGGATCTCCAGCGGCGCGATGCCGACGATCGGAGAGGCGGGGGCCGAAGTCAGGCTGCCGAGGCTCGGAACGCTGCCGTAGCCGTTGACCTCGCCGTTGGCCCGGGCGACCCACAGCCCGTCGCCGTCGGGCGACTTGGCCAGGCCGGTGACCGGGGAGCCACCGAGCTTCGGCGTGAAGGTCCTGGCGTCACCGAAGCTGAAGAGCCCGCCGTCGGCCGCCACGAACCAGTAGCCGTCGTTACTGTTCGTCGCAGCGATGCCGACGATCGGCTGGACCAGCTTCAGGTCGCCGGTGGAGCCGAAGAAGCGGGCGCCGTTGCCGAAGGCGAACACGCCGCCATCGGAGGCCACCAGCCAGTAGCCCCGGCCGTTGGGGGCGACCGCCATCCCGACGATCGGCTTGTTGAGCTTGATGGCGCCCGTCGACCCACGGAACCGGGCGTCGCCGAAGGAGAAGATGCCGCCGTCGGAGGCGACCAGGTAGTAGCCCTGGCCGGTCGGCGTCGGGGCCATGCCCACGATCGGCTTGTTGAGCTTCATGGCGCCGGTGGAGCCGAAGAACTTGGCGTCGCCGAAGGCGAAGATGCCGCCGTCGGAGGCCACGAACCAGTAGCCGGTGCCGGCCGGGTTGGACGCCATCCCGACGATCGGCTTGTTGAGCCTCATACCACCGGTGGAGCCGGCGAAGGGGGCGTCGCCGTAAGCGAAGATGCCGCCGTCCTGCCCGACCATCCAGTAGCCGACCTTGGACCGGAGCGCCGCCACGGAGAAGGCGTCGTTGTCCGCCGCGTCGATCACCACCGGGGAGGCAGCGTTGTTGATGTCGCTCTTGTAGTGCATGAAGTGGGCGAAGGTGAAGCTCTCCGGCTTACCGATGCAGGCGGGGTCGATCGAGACCCGGTGCGTCTTGCCGGAGTAGGCGACCATCGTGGCGGGGCACAGAGCGTTTTCCCGATTGACGTCCTTGGCGCCGAAGACGGCCGCATTGACCCTGCCGTTCACCGAGAAGTAGTGGACGACGAAGTCGTAGTCCGGCGCGGCGGCCTTCGTCCGGATCAACCAGTCGATGCCGGTCGACGGGGTGTTCCAGTTCGCCGTTTCCGAGGGGTTCTCGGGGATGCTCGTCTTCGCCGTGAAGGTGATCTCAGCCGGCTTGTAGGCCGCCGTTGACGCGAAGATGTCGGCCTGGCCGAAGTTCGCGATCGGGGTCGTATCGCCGGCCACGTCGGCAAGGGTGACCACGTTGACGACGGGGGCACCATCAGCCGGGGTCGCCAGCATGGCCACAGCCAGCAGGGACGAAACGGCGCAGGCGACACGCCAGCGCAGGGGGAGAGCCATCTGTCCTCCAGGACCGTTAGAGCAGATGGGGATTGCTTCGACGCGCTCCCCGTCGCGCCCTTCGCCGGCCGATGCGATTGACCGCTTCGTCCTATACGGTTTTCGAAATGACGGCGACGAACGGACGGAGCGTCCTCCTCGAGGTCCTGCGGAGCGAGGGAGTCACCCACTGCTTCGGCAATCCGGGCACGACGGAGCTGCCATTCGTCGATGCCCTGGCCGACGTGCAAGGGCTGCACTACGTGCTGGCGCTGCAGGAGAACGTGGCCGTGGCGATGGCCGACGGGTACGCCCAGGCCAGCGGCCGGCCGAGCTTCGTGAACCTCCACTCGATGGCGGGACTGGGCGGGGGGCTCGGCAATCTGACCAACGCGCTGGCCAACCGCACGCCGATGGTGGTCACCGCCGGTCAGGCGGACCGCCGGCACCTCCTGGCCGAGCCGATGCTCTCCGGCGACCTCAGCGGGCTGGCGGCGGCGACGACGTTGTGGCAGCACGAGGTCCGCCATGTGGGCGAGCTGGCCCCGGTGCTCCGCAGGGCCTTTCTGTCAGCGCGCACGCCGCCGACCGGGCCGGTGTTCGTGTCGATCCCGATGGACGTTCTCGACGAAACGGGCGACGTCGACATACCGCCCCGTTCTCACGTGGCACAGGGCGCTGTGGCCGGCGGCCTCGAGGAACTGGCCGGGCTGCTGGCCGAAGCGGCGCCGGACGACGTGGCTCTGGTGGTGGGCGACGAGATCGCCGGCGGCGGCGCGGTAGCCGAGGTCGTCGCGCTCGCCGAGACGCTCGGCGCCAGGGTCTTTGGCGCGCCGCTCTACTCGAACTTGAACTTCCCCTTCGACCATCCGCTGTGGACCGGCATGCTGAACTTCACCGCCGCCGGTGTGTCAGGGATGCTCTCCCGCTTCCGGCGCATCTTCGTGATCGGCGCCAAGGCCTTCCTCGTCTACCCCTACACACCGCCGTCCCCGCTGCCGCCGGGCAGCGAGCTCCTCCACCTGGCGGCCGACCCGGGCCTGGTCGGCCGGGACCTCCCGACCCGGTTCGGCGCGGTCGGCGACATCGCCGCCAGCCTTGCTGCGCTCCAGCCGCTCGTCTCCGCCCGCGTCGACACCGCGGCCACGTCCGCCGCGCTCGACCGGGCCCGAAGCGAAGCGGAAGGAGCGGCCGAGCGCTTCGCCGGCTTCGCCGCCGGCCGCTCGGCCGAGTCCCCCATGCACGCCATGGCCGCGACCCATGCGCTGCTCTCGTCGCTCCCGCCCGGCGGTGCGCTGGTCGACGAGGCCATCACCACCGGGTTCTACGTGCGGATGATGTACCGGTCTGCGACGCCGGGCTCCTACTACTTCACCCGAGGCGGCGGGCTTGGTTGGGGTGTCCCGGCAGCCCTCGGTGTGAAGCTGGCCCGGCCCGACGTGCCCGTCCTGTGCATGGTCGGCGACGGTTCGATCATGTACTCCGCCCAGGCGCTGTGGACGGCGGCCCACGAAAACCTCCCCGTCGTCATCGCCGTCGTCAACAACCGGCAGTACGCCATCCTCAAGATGAACCTGCTCGAGTCGGGCAGCACGGCCGCAAAGGCCGGCAAGTTCGTCGGTATGGATCTCAACTCTCCCCCGGTCGACTACGTGGGCCTGGCCCGCTCGATGGGCGTCGACGCCCAGCTGGTCGAGAAGCCGGCCGACGTCACCGAAGCCGCACGAGCAGCCTTCGAGTCCGGCCGCCCCACCCTCCTGGAACTGCCGATCGCCGCGCCGTGACCGCCGCCGTCGCCTTGCCGAGCGGTCTGAAGCTGTCGCTGGCCGACCAGGGTGACCCCGACGGCCCGACCCTCGTGCTGCTGCCTGGGCCGACCGACTCCTGGCGTTCCTACGAGCCCGTGCTGCAGCGCCTTCCGGCCTCGATCCGGGCCGTGGCCGTCTCACAGCGCGGCCACGGCGACTCGGATAAGCCGCCGACCGGCTTCGGCATCGAGGACTTCGCCGCTGACGTGATTCCCCTGTTGGACGCACTCCGGATCGAACGGGCCGTCCTCGCCGGCCACTCCGGTTCGTGCCTGGTGGCCCGCCGGGTCGCCATCGACAGCCCAAGCCGGGTCGCCGGTCTCGTGCTCGAGGCGTCCCCCCTGACACTCAAGGGCGACGAGCGACTGGAGGGATTCGTTACCTCCCTTGTTTCGCAGCTCGAGGATCCAATCGATCGCGCATTCGCCCGGCAGATCGTCGTTGACACCTCGTCGCCGCAGGTGTCCTCCGATGCGATCGAGCTGTTTACCGGGGAACTCCTCAAGGTGCCCGCCCGGGTCTGGCGGGAGATGTTCACCGACCTCCTGCGCTACGACGACTCCGGCGATCTCGGCGCGATCACCGCCCCGGCGCTGCTCCTGTGGGGAGACGCCGACGATCTCGTTGACCGGGCGGCGCAGGACACCTTGGCCGCTTGTATCCGGAATGCGGAGTTGCTGGTTTATCCCGGCGTGGGCCACACCCCCCGATGGGAGGACCCGGCCCGCTTCGCCACGGACGTCGCCGCATTCGTAGCCGGCCTCCCGACCCGTTTCTGACGTCCGGCCCCTCAGCCGAGGACTTCGGCGAGGCGCTCGATGGCCCCCGGCGTACGGATCCCCCACCAGAAGAGATCCTGCCCGTCGACGATCGTCACTGCGGCGTCGGGGATGCCACCGGCCACCTCGGCCACATGGCGCTGCTTGAACGGGTAGGGCTCGGTCGGCAGCAGCACGAGGTCGGGCTTGCGACTGGCCGCCTCGGCCAGTTCGACCGTGGGGTAGCGCACGCCCTGGCCGGTGAAGACGTTGAAGCAGCCGAGCAGGTGGAGCAACGACGAGCCGTAGGTGTCGCCCGCCAGCGTCATCCAGGGGCGCCGCCAGACAACGACGAACGTCCGCCGCGGTGGGTCCATCGGCTGCCGGCGGTGCGCCTCCAGCCACTCCTCCCAGGTCTCTCGACCGAATGGCTCGGGCACATCCGCCCCGACCGCCTCGGCCAGAGCGGCAACGGCCGGCCCGACCTCGGCTACCGACCGGGGCGACATCTCGTGGACCGGCACGCCGAGGTCCCGGAGCCGGTCGACGTCCTCCAAGCGGTTCTCCTCGTCGTTGACCACCACCAGATCAGGTTTCAGCGATGAGATCTGGGCGACGTCCGGATCCTTCGTGCCGCCGACCGTCGGCAGGTCCGGCTGCTCGCAGAAGCGCGTGCAGGCGATCGGGGTAATGCCGAAAGCCAGGAGTGTCTCGGTCGCCGACGGAACGAGCGATACGACCCTCACAGGCGATCGAGCAGTTGCGCCTTTTTGGCCTCGTACTCGGCCGCGCTGATGGCACCCCGCTCCAGCAGGTCGGCGAGGGCCGCGATCTGCTCGGGCACCGACGTCCCCCGTGACGGGCCGCCGCTCATGCGGGACTGGTTCGACTCCATCTGCCGGTTGATCTCGCGTTGCACCGCATCGGGATGGGGGATGTCCTTGAAGGCCTGCTGTTGCTCGTCGCCTGACTTGATGATGAGGTCGCCGGCGCCGATGAGCCGTTCGAAGAACGTCTGGCGCGCGTCGAGGTATTCGACTTTCTCCAGCGGGATGTCGCGGCTGTGCTTGGCCAGGATCCCGGAGCGGAAGATGAGCCGGTCGCTGGTGACGACGAAATGCGTCGTCTGCCAGCTGATCAGCCGGGACCCGAGCCACACCGCCCAGGCCAGCGCCAGGGCCGCGGTCCCCCACAGGCCGACGGTCTCCATGTCGCCGTTGAGCTGCATGGCTCCGACCAGGAGGGCGATGACGGGGATGCCGGCGAACAGCGGGCCGGCGAAGAACCACCAGTGCGGGCGCAGGTCGAGGGCGACCGTCTCGCTTTCGAGCAGGAGGCGCTTCGGGAAGGGCATGACGCGAGCGTACGCCTCACTTGTAGCGCTTGCGGCGGAATACGTCGGTCGAAAGTGACCCGACTCTGTCGAGGAACAGCATCCCGTCGAGGTGGTCGAGCTCGTGGAGCAGCGCCCGGGCCTCGAAGGCGTTGGCCTCGATGACGCGCGTCCCTCCCTCCGGCGTCAGGCCGGCCACCACCACCTCAGTGGCGCGGGCCACGTTGCCCGTGAAGTCGGGCACCGACAGGCAACCTTCGCGAGCGACGGCCAGGTGGCGGGCCAGGATGAGGACGGGGTTGAACAGCACCAGGGGGCCGTGACAGGAGTCGGCCTTCTTGTGGCCGGTCACGTCAACCGAGAACGCTCGGATCGAGACGCCGATCTGGGGAGCCGCCACGCCGACGCACGACGGCGAGGCGAACATCGTGTCGAAGAGGTCGGCCGCCAGGCTCCGCTCCTCCGGGCCGATGTCGGTGACGGCGACCGCCACCCGCTTCAGGACGGGCTCTGGCAGTCGGACAACAGGTCGAACCGGCAACGTTAGGGCTCCGACCGGCGACGGTTGGCGGGCCCAGGCCGGCCAGGGACGCCGCTGCCTGCGTCCTCCTCCTCGCCGTAGTACCCGCTACGCCTCGTCGTCGGTCCTTGGCAGCGACGCCCCTGACTCGCCCTGGACCTCACCACCGTCACCGGCCGGAGCCCTGGCTACAGCACGTCCGCGTCGGCCGGGTGCAGGCTGGCGTCGACGCCCAGTTCCTTCGCCACCGCCTGGATGCGGTTGTCGAGCGCCGCAGGGTCGAGGCTGCGGGGCAAGGTCACCTCGAGGAGCATGGCGTAGACGGGAACGCCCTCGTCCTCGCCGAGCACCCGGGTGTTGACGTCTGTGATGTTAACGCTGTGGTCGGCCAGCACATTGGCGATGTGGTGAACGATCCCGGGGTGGTCGGAGCCGTACACCGACACGATGAACGCCTCGCCTTCGACGAAGAGCATCGCCCCTTCGCCAAGCGGGCGCACCGCCACCGTCAGGTCGAAGTTGGACTCCGGCTCGGCCAGGGCCGCCTCGAGGGCGCGGGCCGACACGTCGTCGGGCGCCTCGACCAGCATCATCATGGCGAAGTGCCTGGACAGCACCGTCATGGAGCAGTCCTTCAAGTTGCAACCCATGCTGAGCATCACGCCGGTCACCGCGGCCACGATGCCCGGCCGGTCGGCACCCAGGGCCCACACTGCGAACTCGTTCACCACAGCACGCAGCCTAGGCTCTACGGTGAGCGGGCATGCGGTTCCAGAACGAACAGAGGATCGCCGGTTCGATGGAGGCGGTCGCCCGGCTCTACACGGAACCCCGCTTCTACGAGGTGCTCGGAGAGCTCCCCAAGCTCGGCAAGCCCGAGGTGCTCGAGCGGCGGGAAGAGGAGCAGGTCGTGCACCTCGCCGTGCGGTTCCGCTTCACCGGGAACCTCTCGCCGGCGGTGACGGCCGTGATCGACCCGGCCAAGCTGACCTGGGTCGAGGAATCGGTCCACGACCTCACGAGCCGCACGGTCACGTTCCGGATGAACCCCGACCACTATGCAGACCGCCTCCGCTCCAGTGGATCGGTTCGCTTCGAGTCCGGCGATGACGGCGTGACGCGGCGCCTGACCGAGGGCGAGCTCGCAGTGCGGGTTCCCCTCCTGATGGGCGGCGGCAGGACTGCCGGAGTGGTCGAGCAGGCGATCGTGTCGGGCCTCCGCGACCACTTCTCCGCCGAAGTCGGGGTCGTCGAGCGCCTCCTTCACGAACTGTGACGGCGCTGAGTAGCCAGTGGTGCAAAAGAAGCACTGGAGGCCAAAGTTCCGTTACGAGGCAACGATTCCTGGGTAGCAGCGGAACTCTTCCAAATATCCGTTGACCGCCCGCCAGCGTCACCGGTATCTTGGCGCTCGGCAGCCGGACCTTCGGGAAAGGCAGCCGAAGGGCAGAACCGGAGCTAGGTGCCGGATTCGTCTTCGGACGGGTAGAGGCGCCACCGAAGCCGGTCCCGCAAGGGGCAGGCGAACCGGGGCAAAGGGGAAGCCCAAGAGGTGCCCCGAGGAGCACGGAGCCAGAAATGGCGAAGGCTACTCGGGGCTTCCTCGCGTCTGCGGGCCTTTCTCTCCGGGGGACACCCCGAACCCCCGGGCATCCGCGTTTCTGTCTCACCCCGCCGGTACCGTCGGCCCATGGGCGATGCGGACAAGCTGCTCTCCGATCTGAACGATCGTCAGCGAGAGGCGGTTACCACCCTCACGACGCCGACGGCGATCCTGGCCGGGGCCGGTTCCGGGAAGACCCGTGTGCTGACCCGGCGCATCGCGTGGCTCGCAGCGGAGGGGGTCATCGGGCCGCGGCATGTCCTGGCCGTGACCTTCACCCGGAAGGCGGCCGGGGAGCTGTCAGACCGGCTCGGGAGTCTCGGCGTACGCCGGGCGGTCACCTCGGGTACCTTCCACGGCCTGGCCTTGGGGCAGCTGCGCCGCCGCTGGCGTGACCGGGGCGAGGCTGTCCCGGCCCTGTTGGAGCGCAAGTCGAAGATCCTCGCTCCCCTGCTCGGCGGCGGCCCGTCGGTAGGCGCCGAGGCGGCCGAGGTGGCCGGCGAGATCGAATGGGCCAAGGCCCGGCTCGTCGCGCCCTGTGGTTACGAAGCGGCCGTGACCGCCGCCGGGCGGGCGACCCCCCGGCCCGCCGGCGAGATCGCATCGCTCTACGACCGCTACGAGACGGAGAAGTCGAGGCGAGGTGTCGTCGACTTCGACGACCTGCTGTGGCGCCTGGCCGACGCGCTGGAGAACGACGCCGAATTCGCCGCCGTGATCCGCTGGCGTCACCGCCACCTCTTCGTCGATGAGTTCCAGGACGTCAACCCGGCCCAGTTCCGGCTGATCCGCCTCTGGCTCGGCGACCGGCGTGACCTCTGCGTCGTCGGTGACGACGACCAGGCCGTCTACGGGTTCACCGGCGCCGACGCCGGATACCTGGTGCACTTCGCCCGTCACTTCCCCGGTGCCGGTGTCGTCCGGCTGGAGGAGAACTACCGCTCGACCCCCCAGGTGCTGGCCGCGGCGCACGCCGTCCTTCCCGGCGGCTCGCGCCAGAGGAAGCCGCTCCGGCCGACACTGCCCGACGGGCCGATCCCGACCGTGGCGGCGTACGCCAGCGACCGCGACGAGGCGGAGTCGGTGGCCCGGGCCCTTCAGGCGGCGCATCAGCCGGGCGCACCATGGTCCGGCTCGGCCGTGCTCTACCGGACCAACGCCCAGTCCGCACCACTGGAGGCTGCGCTCCGTGCCGCCGGGGTGCCGTACCGGGTACGGGGCGCGGCGCGCTTCCTCGACCGGCCCGCCGTCGCCGCCGCACTCGAGGAGCTCCGCCGGGCCGCCGGCGTGGCTCCGGGGCTGCCGCTCAACGCGCACCTGGCGGGCCTGCTCGAATGGGCCGAGGAGGCCGGTGGGGGCGACCAGGCCACCCGCGACCGGCGGGAGCATGTCGACGCCCTCGTCCGCCTCGGCCACGACTACATCGCGGCGGAGGAGGGAGACGGCACGGCCGCCGGGTTCGTGGCATATCTCGTGACGGTCCTGGCCGAAGAGGATCCAACCCGCACCGACGCCGTCGAGCTGCTCACGTTCCACAAGGCCAAGGGCCTCGAGTGGCCCACGGTGTTCGTCACCGGGCTCGAGCGCGGGCTCGTGCCGATCGCCTACGCCGAGACACCGGCAGCGCTGGCCGAGGAGCGCCGCCTTCTCTACGTCGCTCTCACCCGTGCGGAGCAGGAGCTGCACCTGAGCTGGGCCCAGCGGCGCACGCTCGGGGGCCGGGAGATGACCCGCCAGGCCAGCCCCTACCTCACCTCGATCGAAGCCGCGCTGGCGGCCTTCGGTCCCGACGGAGACGGCGACTGGCAGGCCGCGGTGGCTGCCGAGCGAGCCCGGCTGGCCCGGGCCCGGGCGGCCGCCGGTCGCGACCGCGCGATGGTCGGCGCCGCGGCCGACCCCCGGGTACTGGCCGTGCTGGTGGAGTGGCGCAAGACGTTGGCCCGCGCCTCAGGAGTCCCCGCGCAGGTGATCTTCCACGACGCCACCCTGGCGGCGGTCGCCGAAGCCAAGCCGACGGACCGCGCCGCCCTGATGGCCCTGCCGGGCCTGGGGCCCATCAAGGTTGAGCGCTACGGCGACGAGTTGCTCGCCCTGGTGGCCCGTTCGTCGGCCTGATCACGATCAGCCGTCGGGGGGCGCGCCCTCCCCGAGACGGGTCTCGAAGTTCTCGGTGTCGTCGGCCCCCCGCTCGGTGACGTACTCCTCGGCCGCACGGCGCACCTGCTGCTTGTCGACGGGGCGGGCGCTGTCGATCTCGAGGTCTTCTGCGGCTTCGTTCGCCATGATCCTCGCCCCCTCCATCTCGATGGGGGCGGGTTCGATCTCGCCGGTCCGCGGGTCGACGTCGGCCTTCTCCTCGTCCGGTTGCGGGGTTCGCTTCTCCATGACAGAAAGCCTTCCCCGCCTGAGCAATCAGGAATCAGTTCCGGCGCGATGGCTCTGCGCACCACGGCTGCTGAGCGTGCCGATGGCCCAGTCGACGGCCAGCGCCAGCAGGGCGGTGAGGGCGGCGCCGGTGTAGAGGATGCGGTCGCGCTGGTTGTCGAGGCCGGTGGTGATCAGGTCGCCCAGCCCGCCGGCGCCGACGAAGGTGGCGAGTGCGGCCGTGCCGACATTCACGACGGCGGCCGTCCGGATCCCGGCGAGGATCACCGGCCGGGCCAACGGGAGCTCCACCCGCACGAGGACCTGGGCCGGGCTCATCCCCATCCCCCGGGCCGCCTCCACGGCATCGGGGTCGACACCGGCCAGGCCGGCGACCGTGTTCCGAAGCACGGGCAGCAGCGAGTAGGCCCAGAGCCCGATCACCGCCGTGCGGAAACCGATCCCCGTCACCGAGAACGCCAGCGCCAGCACCGCCACGGTGGGCACCGATTGGCCGACGTTGGCCAGGAACACCAGTGGCGTGGTCAGCCGCCGCAACCCCGGCCGCGTGGCCGCGATCCCGGCCGGCACGGCGGCCACCACCGCCAGGCCCGTCGACACCGCGCACAGCGCCACGTGTTCGCGCACCCGCTCGACGAGCTGCCCGGTGGCCAGCACGCCGGCCTCGGAGGGGGCGGCTCCGCGCTGCGCCCACAGCACAACGCCGACGACCGCCCCCGCCAGGAGCACCGGCGCGACGAGCAGCCGGAGCGGGCGTGTCACGGAGCCTCCTCTTGCCGGAGGGCGGCGCGGATCGAGTCGAGGGTCACCGAGCCGACGACGGCGCCGTTGCCGACCACCCGGACGGCGGGTGCGTCGCTCGTGAGCAGCGCAGCCACGACGTCAGCCAGCGTGGCGTCGGGTGACACGGTTGGCCCGCTCTCTGCCGCACCGCCGCCCGCCAGCGCGTCCGTGGCCGCCAGCAGGTCGAGACGGCGGAGGGTGCGGCCGGCACCGACGAAGTCGGCGACGAACGGCGTCGCCGGCCGGGCGAGCACCTCGGCCGGTGTGCCGTACTGCTCAAGGCGGCCGCCGGCGGCGAGCACCGCCAGGTGGTCGCCGAGCCGCAGGGCCTCGTCGATGTCATGGGTCACCAGCACGACTGTCCGCCGGAGCTGCCCCTGCAGCCGGAGGAACTCGTCCTGCAGCCGTGCCCGGGTGACGGGGTCGACTGCACCGAACGGCTCGTCCATCAGGAGGATCGGTGGGTCGGTGGCCAGCGCCCGGGCGACCCCGACGCGCTGGCGTTGCCCGCCGGACAGCTCGTCGGGCCGGCGATGGCGGTAGGTCGCGGGGTCCAGGCCGACGAGATCGAGCAGCTCGTCGACCCGGGCGTCGATCCGGCGCCGGTCCCACCCGACGAGCCGCGGAACGGTCGCCACGTTGGCGGCGACGTCGAGGTGGGGGAAGAGACCGACCTGCTGGATGACGTAGCCGATGCCCCGGCGCAACTCGACGGGGTCGCCCGCCGCCACGTCGCGCCCGTCGATCAGCACCCGGCCCGACGTCGGCTCCACCAACCGGTTGACCATCTTGAGGGCCGTGGTCTTCCCGCCGCCGGAAGGCCCGACCAGCACGCACGTCTCCCCCGCCGGGATTTCGAGCGTCAGGCTGTCGAGCGCCGGCGTCCCGGGGCCGTACCGTTTGGTGGCTTCCTGGTACTCGATCACCGCCCCCTCCGCAGGCACCGCTCGACCAGAGCCAGCGTCCCGTCGACGGCAAAGGCCAGGGCGGCGATCACGGTGATGGCGGCCAGGACCTGGGTCTCGTCCCCGGCGCGTAGGCCGGCGAAGATCGAATCACCGAGACCGCCGGCGGCCACCAGCGCGGCAACTGTCGCCATACCGACGGCGGTCACCGCCGCCACCCGCACACCGCCCACCACCACCGGCAGTGCCAGGGGTAAGCGCACCCGCCACAGCGACTGCGCCTCCGTCATCCCCATCCCCCGGGCCGCCTCGACGGCGTCGGGCGGGACCTCCTGCAGGCCGACGACGGTGTTGCGCAGCACCGGAAGCACCGAATAGAACGCCAGCGCCGCGACCGCCGGAGCGGTCCCGAGTCCGAGGGGGCCGACCAGCAGGGCGAACAACGCCAGGCTCGGGATCGTGAAGATCACGCCGGCGACGCCGACGGCGAGGCCGGCCATCCGGGGCCGACCTGCCGCCGCCACCCCGAGGGCGACCGCGGGCGGAACGGCGAACAGCAGCGCCAGCGCCACCAGTTGGGCGTGCGTGGTGGTCTCGCTCCACAGCTCGGGGCGGTTGTCCACCAGGAAGTGCCAGACGTCGATCTGGCTACGGTAAACGGTGTGCGACGCACCGCCGTGATCATCGTCGGGCTCCTGGCCGCGCTGGGTTGGCAGTGCGGCGGAGGCGGCGACGACAAAGGACTGGTCGTCGGGTCGAAGCTCGATACCGAAGCGCAGATCCTCGGACACCTGATGGCCCAGCAGCTCGAGGCCAAGGGCTACTCCGTGCGTACGAAAATTCCCCTTGGCGGAACCGACATCATTCGTAAGGCGCTCACCTCGAAGCGGATCGACATCTACTGGGAGTTCACCGGCTCAGGGCTGAACCTCCTCGGGCAGAAGCCGATCGGTGACCCGCAGGCGGCCTACGCCAAGGTGAAGGAACTCGATGCCGCCAACGGCGTGTCCTGGCTGCCCGCCGCCCGCCTCAACGACACCTACGCCCTGGCCGTCAAAGGCGACGGCCCGATCACCGCCCGCACGCTCTCGGAGCTGGCGACGACCGTGCGGTCGCAGCCCGGCAAGCTGTGTGTGGATCCCGAAGGTGGGTTCCGTGAGGACGTGCTCCCGGTCCTGCAATCGGTCTACGGCGTCAGCTTCAGCGACACGACGCAGCTGGGGCACTCGCTTATCCCGCCCGCCGTCGCGGAAGGACGTTGCGCCGTGGGCATCGTGTACTCGACGACAGCCCTGATCGTGAAGCACGGCTTGAGAACGCTCGAGGACGACAAAGCCGCCTTCGGCGCCTACACGCCGGCGCCGACGGTGCTGACCTCCCGCCTGTCGCGCTGGCCGAAGCTGACGGAGGACCTGGCAGGCCTTACCGCCGTCCTCGACACACCCACCATCACCACGCTTAACGCTCAGGTTGACGTTGACAAATTGACACCTGAAGAAGTCGCCCGTGACTTTCTTGTCAAGAAAGCACTCATTTCCGGCACGTCCGGGGACAAAGCCCCGAAGGGCGGTTGACAGGTCGCCCAAGCACGCGCGAAGGATGGGCGAAACGGCAAGCAGGAGGAGTGCTGATGACCCTGGCCCGAGGGAATCACCGGCTGCCTTCAGTCGACGAGAGCTGGCCGTATCCGGACGCCGAGTATGAACAGGCGGCGGACGACGAAGTTGATCTCGATGCCCTCGAGCTACGGGTCGATCCCCGGGCTTACATGAGTCTCGACTCCGACGAGCGGGAGGTGCTGTTCCTCCGCTTCGGTCTGTCCGACGGACGGGCCCGCTCGATGAAGGAGATCGCCCGGACCCTGGGCGTCACCCACGCCGACGCCCGGGAGCTCCTCGGCCGGGCCATCGAGAAGGTGCGGACGAGGGTCGCCCTAGAGGCCTGATCCCCACCGGTAGCATCGGTGGGGTTGGCCCCCCACCGCTCACTTTCGATCGCCTGGACTACAGGCGCCCCACAGCCCCCGACCGGCCGAGCGCGCTTCGAGCTCCCGATCGAGCATGACCCGGGCGTGCCTGCCGTTGGGCGGGATGACCAGCAGGCGTGCATAGCCGCCGGCCAGCAGCTCGTCGTTGAAGCGGCGGCCGTCGACATCCACGTAGGCCAGGAGCCGGCCGAATCGATCACGGCGCTCCCGGTCGAACTGGAGGCGGACGGTGCGGTCGGCGAGCTTGCGGTGAGTGAAGGCCGCCGCCTCCGGCCCGAAGCACCCCACCGGTCGGTCCGGATCGACGGTCTCGGGTGTGTCGACCCCGAGCAGCCGGACCCGCTCCCGCCGCCCGGCCAAGGTGACGTCCACCGTGTCCCCGTCGACCACCGCGACGACCCGCACCGTCGGCGAGTCGCCCCCCGATCGCGACATGCCCAGGCGCCACCCGGCCAGCGAGGCGGCAGCCACGGCCACGAGCACGATCAACCCCCGCCGTCCGAGCGAGCGGCGAGTGAAACTCCCAGGCATCGGGGGCGGATGGTAACGGTCGTTTTGGAACTCACCTGGGGGATTTCCGGATGACCGCTACGGTTGCCACACCCTCGGTGTCGAAACGCCGCATGGCGCTGCTCGTCGTCGTGGCGCTGGCCGTCTCGGCGGTGGCGGCGTCGGCGACGGCCGTGGCACTCAGCAGCCGGGCCGATCTGTCGTCGTCCCGCCGCCAGGTCGACGTCGCCTGGTCGGCGCTGCGGCCGTCGCTCAACGCCCGCTACAACAGCCTCGGCCAGGCCGCCAGTGTCGCCCGGGACAGCCTCAACGCCAACCGGACGGTGTTCGACGACATCTCCAAGGCCGTGACCGACTGGCCCGGAACGCAGCGGTGGCCTACCGACCGGCAGGTGGCGGCCGCCGCGCACCTCGAAGGCCTGGTCGCGCGTCTCTCGGCCACGGTCTCCACGACTCCCCGCCTCCGCGCCGCCGCCGATGTGGCGGCGGCCTTGCGGCCGCTGGAGCAGAGCGACACCGCCCAGACCGGGGCGTCCTACAACACCGCCGTGAAGGCGTACCAGAAAGCCCGAGGCGGGTTCCCCCGGTCGCTGGTGGCCGGGGCCCTCGGCTACGAGGACCGCCGCACGCTGGAGGTTCCTGCATGAAGCTGCTCGTGGTGGGAGGCGCCGGCTACATCGGCAGCGTCGTGGCGGCCCAGCTCATCGAAGCGGGCCACACGGTGACGGTGGCCGACAACCTCTCCAAGGGCCACGACTGGGCGGTGCCGCCCGAGGCGACCTTTGTACAGGTCGATGTGCTCGACGCCCCGGCGTTGTCCGAAGTGGTGGGCGGCTTCGACGGCGTCCTCCACTTCGCCGCCCTCTCCCTGGTCGGCGAGTCGGTGACCGAACCCGTCCGGTATTTCCGCACCAACGTGGCCGGCACGCTCAACCTGCTCGACGCCATCCGGTCAGCCGGGGTCGAGCGGCTCGTTTTCTCGTCGACGGCGGCGACCTACGGCGAGCCGGAGGATGTGCCGATCCTCGAGACAGCTCCCACCATCCCGACCAACCCGTACGGAGCGTCGAAACTCTCGGTTGACATGGCCATCGGCGCCGAGTGCGCGGCGGCGGCTGCAGCGGGTCGGGCGTTCGGGGCAACCAGCCTCCGCTACTTCAACGTCGCCGGTGCTTCCGGCAACTACGGCGAGCTCCACGATCCCGAGACCCATCTGATCCCGCTGGTCCTGCGGGTGGCGGCGGGCCTGCGGGAATCCGTCCAGATCTACGGCACCGACTACCCGACCGAGGACGGAACGGCGGTGCGGGACTACATCCACGTGGAGGACCTCGCCCGGGCCCACCTCCTCGCCCTCGATGCCATCACTCCCGGAACCCACGCCATCTTCAACCTCGGCAACGGGACGGGCTTCTCCGTCCGCCAGGTGGTCGAGGCCTGCCGGGCCGTGACCGGACACCAGATCCCCGCCATCGAGGTCGGCCGGCGGGCGGGCGACCCGGCCGTGCTCGTCGCGTCAAGCGACAAGATCCGCCAAGAACTGGGCTGGGTGCCGGAGAAGCCTTCGCTGGAAGACATGGTCGGCGACGCCTGGGCCTGGATTCAGGCCAACCGGCATCGCCACGGTTAGCCGGCCGCGCCCTCCCACCAGAACGCCACATGGGGTCGCGGTACAGGCGGCGGCAGCAGGGTGGCCACCTCCGGGTCGCGCTCGGCCGGGAGGCAGAGCCGGCGCCGCACGAAGCCCACGACTTCGTCATGGTTGTGGTTGTGCCACCGCATCGGCCCCTCGAACTCCTCGATTCCGACCTCCAGGCCGAGTTCGTGCAGCACGGCGAGGGCATCATCAGCCGTCGGCCCGGTCGGGCGGGCCAGGCCGTGGAAGTGCTCCCACAGCGCATTGAGCTGGCTTTGAGGATGGGCGGCGGTGACCTCCACGACCACCCGCTCGCGGGCGTGGTCGGTGAGGGCCGTCACGAACGGGACGAGGTCGCCGACGTTGTAGAGGACGTGGTTG
>JAICGL010000010.1 GCA_025923175.1 Acidimicrobiia bacterium | reverse complement strand
GCCCATCCAGGCGGCGAGCTGCCACATCCGTTCGGCCAGGGATGACAGTTCGTCGGGCAGCAGCGCCTGGGGGCCGTCGCAGCGGGCCTGCTCGGGATGGGGGTGGACGTCGATCATGATGCCGTCACAGCCCCCCGCCACCGCCGCCAGCGTCATCGGGGCGACGAGCGAACGGGATCCGGTGCCGTGGGAGGGATCGACGATGACCGGCAGATGCGACTTCTGCTGCACGACGCTGACGGCCGAGAGGTCGAGGGTGTTGCGGGTGGCGGGCTCGAACGTCCGGATGCCCCGCTCGCACAAGATGATGTTCAGGTTGCCCGACGAGGCGGCGTACTCCGCCGCCAGCAACCACTCCTCGATGGTGGCCGAAAGGCCCCGCTTGAGCATGACGGCCTTGCCGGTGAGCGAGCAGGCCCGCAGCAGGTCGAAGTTCTGCATGTTGCGGGCGCCGATGCGGAAGATGTCGACCACGTCGACCATGGCGTCGACTTCCTGGGGGTGGAGTACCTCGGCCACCACCGGCAGACCGAAGCGGGCCTTCTGCTCCGCCAGAATCTCGAGCCCCGCGGCGCCGAGGCCCTGAAAGGCGTAGGGCGACGTGCGGTGCTTGTAGACGTCGCCCCGCAGCACGGTGGCTCCGGCCTTGGCCGCCGCCTCGCACGCCTCGGCCGCTTGTTCCGGAGTCTCGACCGCGCAGGGGCCGGCGATGAAGGCGAAGCTGTTCCCTCCGATGAGGCTCGGCCCGACCCGGATCGTCGATCTTCGATGGCCTTCCCGCGACGACACGAGCTTGTAGGGCGCCGTGATGCGCACGGTCTTGTCGACGCCGGTCAGCAGCGAGAACTGGGCGAGGTCGCCGACGGCGTCGACGTCGCCGATCGCGCCGATGACCGTGCACTCGGCGCCGCGCGACACCGACGGCACGAGCCCGTGGCGCGCGAGCGCCTCGGTGACGCCTTCGATGTCGGCCTCGGTGGCCTCCGGATGCATGACGACGATCATTCGGCTCCCTCTCCGAAGAGTTCGATCCGGGCCAACCAGAGCCCTGGCGCTTCGAGCTCGTTGGGTGTGGGCAGCATCGACTCGCTCTCCAGGAGCCGGTCGAGGGCGTCGGCGCCGGCCCGCTCCGCGACGCCCCGGCAGAAAGCAGCCGCCTGATCGTGCAGGCGGCGGCTCGGGTCGAGCCCGAGGAGCCGCTGGATGAACCGGTCGGCCTCGCTGCGCTCGACACGGTGGCGGCGCATGGCCTCCCGGATCGTCGACAGCGTCGTGATCATCGGCTCGCCGATGCGCTCGGCCACCGAGTCGGCGTAGCTCTCCAGGACGGCCGTCGTCAGCTGGAAGCGCTCCAGCACGGCCAGCTGCTCGGGCGACTGCATGGCGCCGAGCAGCGCGTCGGGGTCGAGCATGGGGTTCTCGAAGGAGGAAGGGTCCGAGATGTCGATCGAGCCGAGCTGTGCCTCGAGGGCGGAGGGATCGATCTTGAACGACGACACGTAGTCCGTAGCCAGGCGCACGAGCCGCTCGCGGATCCAGGGCCGGCTGACGATGCGGGAGCGAACCGCTTCACCGATGGCGAGGTAGAAGCAGAGGTCGTCGACCGGGATCGACCAGGACTCGTGGAAGGCGTCGAGGTTCGGCACGACCAGCGCCGGTCGCGGCGGGTCGGCGATGGGGAGCAGCAGGTCGTGCTCCGACAGGAGGCTCTGGGCCAGCTGGCCGACCACGAACCCGCATTGCACGCCGAGGAGGAGCGGCCCGAGGGCGCCGAACATCCCGGCCAGCGGATTGACCATCGGGCCCTGCCCGCCCGCACCGCCTTCGCCGCCGGACCCCGGCCCACCGGGCCCCATACCGAAGAGGCCGGCGAAGGGGTTCGGGATGTCGCCTTCCTCGCCCGGCTCGGGCAGCTCGCCCTGGAGGCTCACGGCCAGCTTCTCGAGGACGGGCCGCAGGGTCTCGAGAGCCTGGTCGGCCCACTCCGCCCTTCCGAGCAGGACGACGGGCCGGCTCGGCAGCGGTTCGCCGGTCTCGGCCAGCACCCGCTGTTCGGCGGCCGAGGCGACCTCGCCCATGCGGGCCCGGTCCTCGGCGGCCACCGGCGGCTCCGACTGGCCTTCGAGGGCGACCCAGCGGGCGACCTGGCGGGCGACCTCCCAGTGGACGGGCCCGTCCGACTGGAGGAAACGAAGCATCTGACTGATGTCGAACCCCCCGAAGGGACCAAAAGGTTGAGGGGGATCGCTCATGGGGCCAGTCTAGGAGCACTCGAATTTCATGCCGCTCTTCCTGGGACAACTGAATGAAATTCGAGTACTTCTATGGGCGTGAAGGCACCGGGAGACCCCGCTTTGGGAGCCCAGAATCCGCACGCCGCCCCCGCCGCGGCAACCGTCGTCATCACCGGCGTGTCCGGCTTTCTCGGCCAGGCCGTGCTGCGACGCCTGGCCGGGTCGCCGTCCGTGGGGCGGCTGGTCGGGCTCGACATTCGGGAGCCCGGTTTTCGCCCCCGCGGGCTCCAGTTCCACCTCGTCGACGTGGCCGGCTCCGACCTGCGGCCGCTGTTCGAAGGTACCGACGTCCTCGTCCACCTGGCCGGCGTCCACGACGCCATCCCCGACGAGGACCTCATGGCCCGGGTCAACGTGGGCGGCACCCGGCGCGTGCTGGAGGCGGCCGCCGCCGCCGGCGTCAGCAAGGTCGTCCTGGTGTCGAGCGCGGCCGTCTACGGCGCGTGGCCCAACAACCCGATCCCCCTCACCGAAGACGCGCCGCTCCGCCCGAACCCCGGGTTCCCGCTCGGCGTCCACAAGGCGGAACTGGAGCGGCTCCTGGCAGAGTGGGCGCTGGCCCATTCCGAAAAGGGACAGGCGGCGGTCACCACCACCGTGCTCCGTCCGGCGTTCGTCCTCGGCGCCCGGGCCGACCACGCCATCGCCCGCCTCATCCGGGCCCGGGTTCCGCTGACAGTCGGCGGGTCCGTGGCGCCGGTGCAGTTCGTCCACGAGGACGACGCCACCGAAGCCATCGTCCTGGCGGTCGAACGCGACCTGCCCGGCGTCTACAACGTCGCCGCCGATGGCTGGCTCTCGCGGGACGAGCTCCGGGCGCTCGTCGGCCGGAAGGTCCAGCCGTCGGTCGGGCCCGAAATCATGGAGCGGGCCCTGCGGCGGCTGTTCAGCGCCGGGCTCGTCGACCTGCCCCCGAGCGAGGTGCCCTACCTGGTGCACCCCTGGGTCGTGGCCATCGACCGCCTGCGGGCCGAGGGGTGGAACCCTCAACATACGAATGAGGAAACGGTACTGGCCTGCCTCCGGGGCCGGGAGCCGACCTCCGCCTGGAAGGCCGCTGTGGCAGCGGCCGGCGGTGCCACCCTCGCCACCACCGGCCTCGTGGTTGCCGGTCTGTTGCGCCGGCGCCGCCGAGCCTCAACCCGAGGTTGAGTCTCTAGGGCCCTCCCGGTGGGCTGAGCGACAGCCCGGCACCACCGCTGGTCTCCCGGGGGACACCCCCGGACCCCTGGGTCTCAATCTGGGATTGAACCTCGCCGAGTTCCTCGAGGGCGGTCTGCGGGGACACGGTGATGTCGACGCCGGTGCCCTCGGACGGCGGCGCATCACCGACCAGCGGCGTGCTGCCGGCGGTCACGTCAACGTCGGGTTGAGGGTTCTCTTCGGGGTCGTTGGGGATCGACATGGCGAACACGGCGCCGCTGTCGCCCTCCCCGACGGAGGCCTTGGCCGCAGCGGCCGGAGGCGGCTCGGGAGCGGGCGGCGGAGGCGGAGGCTCGACGGGCGGCTGAGGCTCCGGCTGCGGCTCGGGGGCCGGTGCAGGAGCCGGTTCCGGTGCCGGTTCCGGTGCGGCCTCAGGCGGCGGGGCAGCGGCCTGCGCCGGCTCCGGCGTAGTCAGTACCGGGGCGGCGAGCTCGACCGGAGCTTCGGCGGCCCGGCGGCTGCGCGGCGCCGGTGCCGGGGTGGTCACCGGAGCGGGCAGGGCCTCCTCGGTGGGCGCCTCCACGGCGGGCGGCGCGGGCGGGGTCGGGCGCTTCGGCAGGGCGACCGGGTCGAAGGTCTTGCCGATCTGGCCGCCGGGACCGAACCGCTTGACCGCCACGCCACCGGAGATGGCCAGCAGCAGGGCGACCACGAGGGCGAGCGTCCGCTGGACCGACTGCGACTGCCCCATCTGGGCTGTCTTCGCCGCCTTGGCGGGCGCCTTGGCCTTCCGGGTGCCCTTGCCCAGGTGGGCGACCGCCAGCCATTCCTGCTGCGAACGGGAACCGAGCAACAGGGGCACCGGCACCAAAGCGCCGAGCAGGCTGGCGTTGACGTCGGCCAGCTCGTCGCGGCGCTGGCGGCAGTTGGCGCAGCCGTCGAGGTGGGCCTGGACCTTGTCCCGGTCCCGGTCGCTCAGCTCGTTGCGGACGTAGGCGCTGAGCCGGTCGACGGTGTAACGGCAGTCGGCCTTGGCCTCGGCCCGCACGTGGGCCTGCAGGTACGCCTCCCGCAGCCCTTCCCGGGCCCGGTAGGAGAGCGCTGCCACGGCGTTGGGCTTGATGCCGATGACCGAGCTCACCTCGGTCGGGGTCATGCCCTCGACCTCGGTCAGCCACAGGACCGTCCGCCACCGTTCGGGGAGCGACCGCAGCGCCTCGCCGACCAGGTTCCGCTCCAGGTCGGCCAGCACGATCTCGTCTGGCTCACCGACGGCGGCCGCGGCGCGCTCGGGCACCTCGTCACGCAGGTCGAGCTTCTTCGTCCGCCGGTGCCGGTCGACGGCGGCGTTGCGCACGCAGGCAAGCAGGTAGGGCCGGAAGGCCAGATCCCGGTCGACCATCCGGGGCAGGGCGGCGAAGACCTTGGCGAAGCCCTCGGCGACGGCGTCCTCGGCGTCGGTCGGCGAGTGGGCCGCGGCGCAGGCCACCCGCCAGGCGGCGTCGTGGTGGCGGAGGTAGAGCGTCCCGAAGGAGCGGCGGTCCCCCTGGCGCGCCCGCAGCACCAGCTCGCTGTCGCTGAGGAGCGTCGCGCCGGTGAGATCGGATGCCAAAGGGGTGTCGGCCAACACGGGTCCTCGAAATCAGGTTCGAGGGGAAGATTTCGCCCAGCAAGCGGGCGGAGTCGTCCCAACTACGTCCTCCGCGCCGATTTCGGAACCTAACAGCCCCGTTTCCTCACGTGAAGAGGGGAGACTGCGAGCGTTCGTTGAGGGTTGCTAACCCCCGTCCGGCGTCCCGACGAGGCGAACCTTCAAGGTCTGCTTGACCCCTGAGCGGACCACGGTGAGCTCCACGCGGTCGCCGGGCTCGTGGCGGCGCACAAGCATCATCAACTCGTTGAGGGTTGCGATCGGCCGGTTCTCGATGGCGGTGACGACGTCCTGCACCCGCAGGCCGCTCTTCTCGGCCGGGCTCTTCGGGCTCACGCGCCGGATGAGCGTTCCGGCGCCGACGCCATACTCCTTCGCCGTCCAGGGATCGAGGTCGGTCCCCGAGACCCCGAGCCAGGGATAGGTCACCCGGCCGTCGGCGAGCAGCTTCTCGGCGACCCTCCTGGCGTGGTCGATGGGGATGACGTGGCCGTGGTCGCCGCCGGCCACCCGGGTCGTGATGCCGACGACGGCACCGGAGCGGTCGACGAGCGGGCCCCCGGATGCCCGATGCCCGATGAGGGCGTCGGTCGAGATCATGTCGTAGAGGGAGCGACCGGCCACCTCGACCACCTCGCCGATGCCGGCGATCACGCCGGCGCTGACCGACGGCGAGCCCTGGGTCCCGGTAGGGGCTCCGACCACGATGGCCGTCTGGCCGACCTTCAGGGGACGGGCGGAACCGAGCACGGCCGGTTCCATGTTCGCGTCGTCCATCGCCAGGACCGCCAGGTCGCTTTCGGGGTCGGCCCCCGTCTGGCGCGCCGGATGCGACGTTCCGTCCGAACAGCTGAGCTCGATCGAGGTCGCCCCGTCGACCAGGTGGAAGTTCGTCAGCACGTGCCCGTCGGAGCGGAAGATCACGCCGGAACCGAACCGCTCGCCGGACGGGGTCGTGGCCCGGAGGCCGACGATGGTGGGAGCGACGGCGGCGGCGAGGTGCGAGATGCCTTCGGGAGCCGCGAGGTCGTAGACGGGCAGGTTCGTGACCCGCTCGACGACCCGGGCCGACGGCTGGTTGAGGGCGCCGCCGAGGGCGAGGATTCCGAGCGACAGGGCGGCGCCGATCATTCCCGACAGAACGGGGATGATCAGGCCCCGACCGCGTCCCCCGCCATGCCGGTGGCCGGCCGGGTTCCTGGGCGCATCGGTGACCGGAGGGAGCAGCGAACCGAGCTCGGACGGGTGGAGCCAGATCCGTTCCCGATCATCAGGTGACCGGTACGGTTCGGGGGCATCCTCGTCGTCCGGCTCCATACGAGGAGTGTACCGACGGCTTTCGGCCGTTTGGCTTCGCGCGGGCACATCTAAAATGGAGGTCATGAGACCACCGGTTGAGCCCGCGAACGACTGGATCGAGCTGTCGAAAGACGAGCTCCCGACGGCCGACGCCATGGAATGGGCGACGCTGCCGAGCGTCGGCGGCGTCGTCTGCTTCGCCGGCACCGTCCGCGACAGTTCCGAGGGCCGTCCCGGGGTCACCGCGCTGACCTACGAGGCGTACGAGGAACAGGCCGTCGTGCGCCTCAAGGAGGTGGCGGCCGAGGCCCGCCGCCGCTGGCCCGACACCGCGCGCCTGGTGATGCTGCACCGCACCGGCCGCCTCGAGCTTTGCGACGCCAGCGTCATCGTGGTCGCCTCCGCCCCCCATCGGGCCGAAGCGTTCGAGGCGGCCCGCTACTGCATCGACACCCTGAAGGAGACCGTCCCGATCTGGAAGGCCGAGGACTGGGAGGGCGGTTCCGACTGGGCGCTGGGCGAGCACGACATCCGCCCCGTCACCGGCTAGTCCACCCGCTCCGGCGTTCATTTTCGACAGGCGGCTGTCGCAAAAGAACGCAGGTCAGGCGAGCAGGTCTTCGGCGGCCTGGCGGGTTTGCCAGTCCTTGTCATCCAGCGCGGCCCGAAGTGCGGCGTCGACATCCGGGCCGTCGAACGCCGCCAGCGCCAGCACCGCCCGCCGCCGGATGGCCGGCTTGTCATTGCACGCGGCCAGCACCGCCTCCAGGCCGGCCCGATCGCCGAGGGCACCGAGGGCCGCTACGGCCGACTCCCTCACCAGCGGGTCGGCGTGACCCTTGGCCGCCTCAGCCAGCCGCTCCACCGCCCCAGCCTCGACGGCCGCCGGGCCCAGCTCGCCGAGCGCCCAGGCGGCCGCTTCGGCCACCGACATCTCGCGGTCACCGAGGAGGGCGATGAGACCCTCGATGACATCCCCGTCGGAGTGGGCGAATCCGGCGGCGACGTCGGCGGCCCGGCGGCGGACGGAGGGATCGGGATCCGCGATGGCCCGGGCCCATGCGGCGGGCGGCGGTTCGGGCTGGCGGGCCAGCGCGCCGAGGGCGGCCGCCCGCACCCGGGGATCAGCGTCGTCATGCACGAGCCTGGCAAGCGCATCCAGGGTGCCCGCCGGGACAGGCCGGCGGAGCCCGGCGGCCGCAGCGGCGGCCGCTCGCTCGACCGGGTCGGCAGGCCAGGACGAGTCGCGCGGGCTATTCGGGTCGGTTCCGGGCACAGTGGGACGGATGGCAACCTTCCTGCGCTTGAAGGGTCACCGGCGACCGATACGCTAGATGGGCTGACCGCCGGCCGGGGGTGGTCTGTGGCGCACGGCGTCGTCCTGTCAATGCCGGGGAGGAACGGTGTCGGATTTTATGAGCGACCGGATGCCTGACGTCGACGAGGCGGCCGCTCCTTCGCAGGCGTCTCCGCCCGTCCGGCGGCGCTCCGGCCCGTTCGGCTGGATCAAGGCCCGCCTGCCCGAGAACCGGACCGACAGGGCGTTGGTGATCGCCACCCTGACCGCAGTCCTCGTGGTCGGCGGTTCGACCCTGGCAGTCGTCAACTCCTCACCTGGCTCGGCCTCCGAGACCGACGCCCCGGTGCTCGAAGCGCTGCCCACGACGACGACGACCGCTCCCGAAGTGACGACGACCACGACCGCCCCTGTCGTCAGCAAGCCGATCGATCCGCCAATCAATCCCCGGGCCGCGCAGGCGATCGTCAAGATCGGCGAAATCCACATTCCCAAGATCGGGCTCGTGCACCCCGTCTATGAAGGCGTCACGCTGACCGTCATCGATCACGGTCCCGGCCACTGGCCCGGGAGCGCCGTTCCCGGCCAGCTCGGCAACTCCGTATTCGCCGGTCACCGGGTCACCCACAGCCACCCGTTCCGCCGGATCCACGAGATGGCCCCGGGCGACGACATCATCTTCAAGATGCAGAACGGGACGTTCACGTACAAGATGACCGGCCATCAGATCGTGACCCCGAAGGACGTCCACATCGTCAATCCGACGACGGACGCCACGGTGACACTCTTCGCCTGCCACCCCCCGGGCAGCGCCCGTCAGCGCTATGTGGTCCGGGGCGCCTTCGTCTCGGCCGCGCCGGTCTGACCGGTAGGCTCACGCTCTTAATCTTCTGGGCCGGCGGAGGGCGACATCGACGAGAGGACCGGACCGAGCGGGGTCACCCCCGGCGGCTACGAAGGGTTCCCCCCTCCGTCGCCCTGGCCTGATCTGCCACCCCCTCCCGGCGCGCCCGAGTCTGAGGAGCACTGGTCGTGGCGACGCCGCAAGCTTCTCGTCTCGCTGGGGATCCTGCTGCTCATCGTGCCGATCCTGGCCGGCATCTTCATCCGCGTTCCCTATTACCTGATCTCGCCCGGTGAGGCCCGGGGCGTGGCCGAGCTCATCAAGGTGAAGGGCGACAACGCCAAGGTCTTCCCGCCGAAGGGCAAGATCCTGTTCACCACGGTCTCGCTGGCCGGCGAGGTCAACGTGTTCAGAGCGCTCGCCGGCTGGATCGACGACGAGGTCGAGGTCATCCCCGAGGAGCGGATCACCGGCGGCGCGCCCCGCCAGGACGTACGCCGTCAGAACATCCAGGCCATGGCCGACTCGAAGCTGACCGCCATCAAGGTGGCGCTCGAGCGGCTGGGTTACCGGGTGTCGGTCAACGGCGACGGAGCGCTCGTCACCGACGTCAAGGTCGGTGACCCGGCCGACGGGCAGCTTCAGGTCGGCGACGTGATCAAGTCGATCGACGGGGAGGCGGTGACCCTCCACGACCAGGTCGTGAGCAAGGTCCGCCAGCACAAGGCTGGTGACGTGATCAAGATCGGGTTCAACCGGGACGGGGCCGATAAGACGGTGGAGCTCACGTCGGTCGCCGACCCGGAAGGAAAGGCCCGCATCGGCGTCGTGCTCCAGACGAACAACCTCAAATACGACTTCCCCATCGACGTCTCGATCGAGACGGGGCTGGTCGGCGGGCCCTCCGCCGGACTGGCCTTCACCCTGGCGCTGATCGACGACCTCACCGAAGGGGAGCTGACCGGGGGGCAGAACGTCGCGGTCACCGGCACGATCGATGCCGCCGGCAATGTCGGCCCGGTCGGCGGCGTGGCTCAAAAGACCGTGACGGCCCGCGACGCCGGCGCGATCGCCTTCCTGGTGCCCCCGGAAGAGGAAAAGGACGCCAAACGGTTCGCCGGCAAGATGGAGATCATCGCGATCGAGACGCTGGGCGACGCACTCGCCGCCCTCCACCGCCTGGGCGGTAGCGAGGTCGCCCTCCCTGAAGGCGCAATCCCGCACTCCTGAAAAAGCCGCGAAAGCCGCGAAAGCCCCATACCCACGCGACCGTCGCGTGTCCGGCTGCGCACCGCGGGTAGCATTTTCTCAGCCCCTGCACAGAATTTCGCGGCTGCATCCCGGGGGCCGTGGCCTGCACACGTAACGACTGCGAGGAGCAGATGCGCGGGTGAGTACCTCCACCTCCATCGTCTCCCTCGCGGCCGATCTCGTCGTCTTCCTCGCCGCTGCGAGCTTCCTGCTCGTCCTTCTTCTGCGGTCCGATCTTCTCGGGGTCACCGGCCTCTTCCGCGCCGTTCTCTCCGTCGCCGCCACACTGCTGGCCGCCGCCGCCCTGATCCACGGCGGTTTCGACGAACAGGGCAACTGGCTCTCGACCCTGCGGCTGGCGGCCATCGTGTTCCTGGCAATCGGCTGTCTCGGTGTCACCGTCCGATGGCCTCGGACGGCCCTCCTGGCATCCCTCGCGCTGCTTGTCGTGGCGGAGATCTCAATCCGCAGCGACGTCGAGTCGTTCGGGAACGGCCTCCGCTTCCTGGGTGGGTGCGGCATCGGCGTGGCGCTCTGGCTGGCCGCCAGCAAGTCGCTGGCGACCCGGATCGCGGCGGCCGCCGCCGTCCTCCTCGTCCTCGTCGTCCTCGTGTTGTCGGGCGTCCTCTCCCGGGTGCTGACCAACAGCGTCTCGGAGCAGGCGCTGGTTCGGGCCGACGAGCGTGCCAAGGTCGAGGCCAACCTTGTGGAGAAACGCGCCGACGTCGCGGTCAGCCAGGCCAGCTTCATCTCCAAGGTGCTGGGCCTCGCCGACGAGGGCCAGAGGGCAGTCAAGACGACGGACGCCGCCGTGATCGGCGGGTTCCTGGAGCAGCTGAAGTCCCTCTACAGCCAGGTCGACTTCCTGGCCTTCCTCGGCCCCGACGGCAAGATCGTCGCCGTCACCAGGCTCGAGAATCCGGCAGCCATTCTCGGTGGGCTGGAGGAGAGCCCCACCGTCAAGGGCGCCTACAACTCGACTCTGGCTTCGGCCCAGGCCGGCGTCGAGCCGACCCTCAACGCCGGGCTCGTGGCCCTCGGCGTCGACTTCGTCAAGTTCCCCGACGAACGGGGAGCGCCGAAGGTCTACGGCACGATCGTCGCCGGGTTCTTCATCAACAGCAACTACCTCGGCGACCGGATCCTGCGGCCCGACGGGAGCCGGGACGCCAGCACGAATCTCTCGCTGCTCACCTCCATCCGGGTCCTGGCCACGACGCTCGACCAGGAGAAAGCCAAGGTTCCCACCGACCTGCTCGACGGCAGCGAGGGCGAGAAGCTCATCGACGAGGTGTTCGTCACCGGTCGGAGCCCGGCGGAAAAGGGGTCATTCGACCAGCGCAACACCTTCATCGCCATCGCCCCGGTGAAGGTGGGCCCGACCAGCGAGGTAGGGCCGCCCAAGGCCGTGGTGGCCGTCACGGTGGACGGCGCCATCATCGACAAGACACGGGCCGACCTGTTCCACAAGCTGTTCTTCGTGGCCCTCGCCTCGGCCGCGTTCGCGCTGGCCCTGGCCGCTGCCGCCGGCAGCCGCCTGGGGGCGCCGCTGCGGAAGCTGGCTCTTACCGCCTCCCAGATCAGCCGGGGTGATCTCTCCGTCCGGTCCGGCCTGCGCAGCTCCGACGAGATCGGCCTCCTCGGCGCCTCCTTCGACGAGATGGCCGGGTCGATCGAGCGGATGGCCTCGGAGCTACGGGAGGGCGCGGCCCAGATGGAGGCCGTCCTCAACTCCATGACCGACGCTCTCGTCGCCGCCGACCCGCTCGGGCTGGTGGCGATGATGAACCCGGCGGCCGAGGCCATGCTCGGCGTGCGGGCCACGCGGGAGATGGGCAAGCCGGTGTCGGCCGTCATCCGGGCGGAGGACCGCAACGGCAATTCTCTGGCCGACCGGTTCGAACTGCCCAACTTCGAGGCCTGGTCGGCGGTCGGAATGGTCGCCAACCGCGAAGGCCTCCTGCCGGTGGCTCTGTCGGGGGCGCCGATCCGCAGCGAGCAGGGCGGTGTCCTCGGTGCCGTGTACGTCATGCGGGACATGCGCCGGGAGCTCGAGATCGAGCGGGCCAAGACCGAGTTCCTCTCCAACATCTCCCACGAGCTGCGCACCCCGCTCACCCCGATCAAGGGGTACGCCGAGATGCTCCGGCGGGACCAGCAGATGTCGTCGAGCCGCCAGCTGCCCCCCGAGAAGCGCCGGGCCTTCCTCGACGGGATCCTCGAGTCGTCGGAACGGCTCGAACGCACGGTCGACATTCTGGTCAACTTCGCCGCGATGGAGGCGGGACGACTAGTCCTTCGCACCGAGCCGGTCGATATGGCCAATCTGGTCCATGAAGTTTGCGAGAGATGGCGCTCAAGGTCCGACCGTCATCGGGTCGAAGAACTAGTGAACGGCCGGCCCCGTGTGCTGGCTGATCGTCGTTTGCTCGAGCGGAGCATCGACGAGTTGTTCGACAACGCTGTGAAGTTCTCGCCGGAAGGGGGTGTCGTGACGGTTCGAGCCGAGCTCATCGGAGCAGGGGACGGCCGCGCCGTCGAAATCGCCGTCTCCGACGAGGGAATCGGCATCGCCCCGACCGACTTCGACCGGATCTTCACCGACTTCTCCCAGATCGACGGCTCCGCCACCCGCCGCTACGGCGGCCTCGGCCTCGGTCTCCCCTTCGTGCAGCGGGTCGTCGCCGCCCACGGCGGCAGCCTCGACGCCACCTCCGAGCCCGGCCGGGGCTCGACGTTCGTGATGCGCCTGCCGATCACGGCCGGGCTGCGGGGCAATGGCTCCGCGCCGGCGGCCGAGGCAGGTTGACATGGGCGCGCTGAACCGCTCCGTCGTAGCCCCGCTGTCGAGCGCCATCCTGACCGTGCTCATCGCCGGTCTGGTCGTGGCCGGGGTGGACTCGGTCGACCGCAACAAGGTCGCCCCGGGGACGGCCCGTCTCGAGCCGAGCGGGCTGGTCGAGGTGTCGGTGGCGGGCGCCCCGTTCGTGCGGGCGTCCCACGGCCGCACCCTGCGGGCAAGCGACCAGGTGCGGGTTATCGACGGCCGGGCAGTGCTCGAGCTGACCAAGTCGAAGGTCGAGCTCCGGACTGGCTCGGTGCTCACCATCCACGAGAAGGACCAGCCGACGGCCATTTCTCTCGATGACGGAGACCTCCTGATCGAAGCCGGCCGGGGCGACACGGTCGCCGTCGACGGCGGGACGGCCGTGGTCAAGGTGGCCGGCTCGGCGAAGCTGCGCCGGGGTGTGTCCCTGGCCGCCGGGGTCTACACCGGCACCGCCCGCTTCGAGCGGAACGACCAGGGCCTCAACGTCTCGCAGTACCGCCAGGCCGCTGTGGTCGGCACCGGCATCCTGCCGCCGGCCGCCGAGCCGCTCAGCCTGGCCCAGAGCGACGAGTGGGACCGGCGCATGCTCGGCCCGGTCATGGCGCTCGACGAGCAGCTGATGCTCATCACCCAGGCGTTTGAAGCCGACGCTCCCGCCGCAGTCGGTCCGGAGACCTACAAGGAATGGGTCCCGCGGGCCTCCGGCCTCCCGCTCACGTCGGAGATGCTGGCCGGCCGGGCGGTCGGCGAGAACCTCGTCGGCGTCACGCTGGTTGCGCTCGACAAGGGCGACTTCTTGACCCGCTTCCAGTCGATCTTCGGCTTCCGGGCCGAGGGCGCCAGCTGGGGGCTGGTGGCCGCCGACCGGGCGATCAACCCCAACCCTGTCCTCAGCGATCTCGAAGTGGCGCTCGGCAAGGCCCACCCCGGCGTCGCGCTCCCGCCCGGCAGCCTCGCTATCGGGGATCTCCGCATTCCGCGTCTCGGCGTGGGTGGGAGGCCCTTCCCCGGCGGCACCGGCGGCGTAGGAGCAGACGGCCCCGGCGGCACCGGCACCGGTGGCACCAGCACCGGTGGCACCGGCGGGACGGGTGGCGGCGGGACCGGCGGAACCGGCGGTGGTGGGACCGGTGGGAACGGCGGCACTGGCGGTGGCGGCACTGGCGGTGGCGGTGGCGGCGGTGGCGGCGGCGGGGGCGGCAGCTCCAAGCTCTTCGACGTGCCCCCGACCGGCACCTTCCTCGACCCGGTGCTCGACCCGCTCATCACTCCGGTCGAAAACCTGCTGTCCGGCCTCCTCGGCGGCCTCCTCGGCCAGGGCTCCCCCACGTCGACCTCCGGTGGCACGCTGACTGCATCCCAGCCCTTGAGCCCGGTGGTGACGCAGCCGCGCACCACGAGCACGCCGACGGCACCTGCCCCGACGGCGACGCAGCCCGCGCCGACCGTCACCACCCAGCCGGCGCCGACTCTGACCACGACCACGACGCAGCCGCCCTCCGGTGGCGGGCTGCTCGGCACGGTGACCGGTCTCCTCACCGGCCCGGCCCCGACGACGACCACGACGACGGCGCCCCCGCCGACGACCACCGCACCGTCGTCCGGCTCCGGTCTGCTCGGCGGAATCGTCGGCGGCCTGACGAAGACCGTCGGCAGCCTGCTCTAAGACACCGCCGCCTGCTGCAGCATTTCCAACCTGGTCGGCGCCTAGGCTCGCGCCATGCGAATGCCGAACATCGAGCGGCGGCGGCGCCCGTCGAACCGGCGGATCCTGCTGATCGCGCTGGCCGTCGTGCTCGGGGTGCTCCTCATCAGCCTCCGGGGGATCGCCGGCTTCTACACCGACTACCTGTGGTTCAAGGAGCTGGGCTACACCGAGGTCTGGCGGGGGCAGCTGCTGGCCAAGGCGCTGCCGAGCGCCGTTTTCACCGTTGTCTTTTTTCTGCTCATCCTCGGCAACATGATCATCGCCGATCGGCTCCAGCCCCGCTTCCGGCCGGCCGGCCCGGAGGAGGAGCTGGTCGAGCGGTACCGCCAGTTCATCGGCCCTTACGCCGGCCGGGTGCGGGTCGGCGTGGCCGCCTTCCTGGCCTTGGTGGCGGCCAGCGGGCTGACCTCCCAGTGGAACTCGTGGATCCTGTTCCGCAACCGTGTGCCGTTCGGAGGCCGGGGAGACCCCCAGTTCGGGGCCGACATCGGCTTCTACGTCTTCACGCTGCCCTTCCTCCGATTCATCTTCGAGTGGACGTTCGCCGCGCTCGTCATCGTGCTCCTTGTCACGGCGGTGGCCCACTACCTCAACGGCGGCATCCGGGTCCAGGGCCCGCTCCAGCGGGTGACGCCGCAGGTGAAGGCCCACCTGTCCGTCCTGCTCGGCGCCATGGCCCTGCTCAAGGCCTTCGGTTACTGGCTCCAGCGCTTCGAGCTCAACTTCTCCACTCGCGGCGAGGTCCAGGGCGCCAGCTACACCGACGTGAATGCGCAGCTTCCGGCGCTCAACATGCTGATCGTCATCTCGATCGCCGCCGCCCTGCTCTTCTTCGTCAACCGGTGGCTCAAGGGCTGGGTGCTGCCGATCATCGCCGTCGGCCTGTGGTCGTTCGTGTCGGTGGTGATCGGAAGCATCTACCCGACGATCGTGCAGAAGGCCAGCGTCGAGCCCAACGAACTCCAGAAGGAGAGCCGCTACATCCAGCGGAACATCGACGCCACCCGGAGGGCGTTCGGCCTCGAGAACGTCGCGGTGAAGGACTTCGACTACAAGGAGGACCTCAACGCTGCGGCCCTCCGGGCGAACGAAGGGACGATCGACGACATCCGCCTCTGGGATCCCCGCATCCTGAAGGACACCTTCACGCCGCTGCAGCGGGTCCAGACGCAGTACATCTTCAGCGACGTGGACATCGACCGGTACAAGATCGACGGCAAGCTTCGCCAGGTGCTGATCGCGGCCCGGGAGATCGACCTCGAGCGGCTTCCCAGCCAGACGTGGCAGAACCGCCACCTCGTGTACACCCACGGCTACGGGATCGTCGCCTCGCCGTCCAACGCTGTCGACTTCCAGCACGGCGGCAACCCGGAGTACTTCGTCAGAGACATGCCGCCCCAGGGGACGGCGATCGACATCAAGCAGCCTGCGATCTATTTCGGCGAGAACCTCCCCGGCTACGCCTTCGTCAACACCAAGGTGAAGGAGTTCGACTATCCCCGGCAGGGCCCCGAGGGCGGTGAGGCGATCACGACCTACAACGGGAAGGGTGGGGTCAAGGTCGGCAACCTCCTCCGTCGCACGGCGCTGTTCCTTCGATTCGGCGAGATCAAGCTGCTGATCTCGGGCCAGATCACCTCCGATTCGCGGGCTCTCTACCTACGCGACATCCGCGACCGGGTCCGCAAGGCGGCGCCGTTCCTCAAGTTCGATGCCGATCCCTATCCGGTGGTCCTCAACGGGCGGATCCTGTGGGTGATCGACGGCTACACGACAAGCAACCGGTATCCGTACTCCCAGTCGTACACGCCGAGCGGGAACCGGCTCGACGCCGCGAGCGGTCTCCAGGGGCCGCTCAGCTATGTCCGCAACTCGGTGAAGGCCACGATCGACGCCTACGACGGGACCGTGAAGTTCTACGTCTACGACGACCTCAACAACCCCGACCCCATCGTGGCCGCCTACCGGAAGGCGTTCCCCAAGCTCTTCACCGACCGGTCCCAGATGCCAGAGGGCCTCCGCGAGCACCTCCGTTACCCGGAGGATCTGTTCCGGGTCCAGACGGACCGGTTCGCCGCCTACCACGTCACCGACCCGCGTACCTTCTACCAGAACTCCGAGGCGTGGGCGGTCAGTCAGAATCCGGACGTCCAAACAACTCAGACCACCCAGACGGTCCAGACGGCTCAACCGACGGCGCCGGGGCGGCCGGCCCTCGCGCCGTCCCGCCGGGAGCGCATGAAGCCCTACTACCTCCAGATGCGACTCCCCGGGCAAGCCGAGGAAGGCTTCTTGATCCTCCAGCCATTCGTGCCCGTCGCGAGGGGGACGACGGAGCCTGACAACCTGGCCTCGTTCATGGTGGCCAAGAGCGACCCGGCGGAATACGGGCGGCTCGAGGCCTACAGGATGCCCGGCGGCCGGGCCGTCGAAGGCCCTGCCCAGATCGATTCCCGCCTCAACTCCACACCGGAGTACTCCACGCTGCGCTCGCTCCTCAGCCGGGAGGGGTCCGCATTCGTCCAGGGCAGCCTCCTGCTCATCCCCATCGAGCAGTCGATCCTCTACGTCCGGCCCGTGTACGTCCAAGGGTCCGGCGAGACCAAATTGCCGCAGTTCCGGCGCATCGCTGCCGTCTACGCGGGCAAGGCGGTCGTCAGCGAGAGCCTGGACGGGGCGCTGTCGCAGCTCTTCCCCGACCTCGGGCCGCCACCACCGGTCGGTGGCCAGCCGCCACCGCCGCCCGGGGACGGCCCGCCGCCGGCCGCCGACGTGGCCGGGCTGCTGGTTCAGGCCGACACGGCCTACAACGAGGCCCAGGCCGCTCTGAAAGCGGGGAACCTCGCCGACTACCAGCGGGCCGTCGACCGCATGGCCGATTTCATCCGCCGGGCCCAGACAGCCTCCGGAGCGGCTGCCAACACAACCACCACTGTCACCACCCGCCCCTAGCTCAATCGGTTCGGGATGTTCTTCGGGCGGGTAGTTGTTACTATGCACGTAGTGTTAATTACCTCTCCCGACTGTGTGGGGACGATGCGCTGATGGCCACAACCGAAATCGATCTCGGGCGTTACAAGCTCGGCTGGTCCGACCCCGAGCAGTACGTCTTCAAGCCGCGCAAAGGCCTGAACGAGGACATCGTCAAGGAGATGTCCTGGATGAAGGGCGAGCCCGACTGGATGACCCGGTTCCGGCTCCGCGCGCTGAACCTCTTCGAACGCAAGCCGATGCTCGACTGGTTCGCCAAGAACATGCCGACCATCGACTTCAACGACGTCTACTACTACATCAAGCCCACCGGCGGGCAGGTCGACGACTGGGACATGCTCCCGGAGAGTGTCAAGGCGACCTACGAGAAGCTGGGCATCCCCGAGGCGGAACGGAAGTTCCTGGCAGGGGTTACCGCCCAGTACGAATCCGAGGTCGTGTACCACAAGAACCGCGACGAGCTCGCCGAGCAGGGCGTCCTCTTCGCCGACATGGACACCGCCGTCCGGGAATGGCCCGACCTGGTCAAGCCGTACTTCGGGTCTGTCATCCCGCCCAACGACAACAAGTTCGCCGCCCTCAACTCGGCGGTCTGGAGCGGTGGCTCCTTCATCTACGTGCCGCCGAACACGCACGTCGAGATGCCGCTGCAGGCCTACTTCCGGATCAACGCCGAGAACATGGGCCAGTTCGAGCGGACGCTGATCGTGGTCGACGAGGGCTCTTCAGTCCACTACGTGGAGGGCTGCTCGGCGCCGATCTACACCGGGGACTCCCTCCACTCGGCCGTGGTCGAGATCATCGCCAAGCCGGGCGCCAACGTCCGGTACTCGACGATCCAGAACTGGTCGCCGAACGTCTACAACCTGGTCACCAAGCGGGCCCGGGCCGAGGCGGAGGCCACGGTCTCCTGGGTCGACGGCAACCTGGGCTCCAAGCTCACGATGAAGTACCCGGCGGTGTACCTGACCGGCCCCAAGGCCCACGGCGAGGTGCTCTCCGTGGCCTACGCCGGCGAGGGGCAGCACCAGGACGCCGGGGCCAAGATGATTCACGCCGCCCCCGAGACGACGTCGCTGATCGAATCGAAGTCGATCTCGAAGGACGGCGGCCGCACCACCTACCGGGGTCTGGTGCGAGTTGACCCGGGCTGCCACAAGGTCAAGAGCCACGTGCGGTGCGACGCCCTCATCCTCGACGAGGACAGCCGCTCCGACACCTACCCCTACATGGAGATCGAAGAGCAGGACGCCCGCATCGGCCACGAGGCCACGGTCTCGAAGGTCGGGGAGGACCAGCTCTTCTACCTGATGTCCCGGGGTCTGACCGAACAGCAGGCCACTGCCATGATCGTCAACGGATTCATCGAGCCGGTCGTCAAGACGCTCCCGATGGAGTACGCCATCGAGCTGTCGCGACTGATCGAGCTGTCGATGGAAGGCTCTGTCGGTTAATCAAGGATTTACAGGTCGGGGGGCCATGGGCAACTTCACGGCTGAAGAGGCGCGCGCCCTCGGCGGCGCCGACTGGTTGACCGAGCGGCGGGTGGCCGCCGCCGAGCAGTTCGCGTCCACGGCCCTGCCGACACCGTCGGAGGAGGCGTGGCGCTACAGCCGGATCGACCAGTTCGACCTCGACCGGTACGAGCCTGCCTCCACCGGGGGCTCCGGCACGTTCCTGGCTCCGACCGTCGACCGGGCGGCCACCATCCGGGTGCTCAACGGCACGATCGTCGGGATCGACCTCGACGAGGCCTACGCCGCCAAGGGGCTGGTCGTGGCCGATATCGCCGCGCTGCCCGAGGCTCCTGCGGCCCTCGGCGCCTGCGTCGACGGGAGCGCCGACGCCTTCACGCTGTTGAACGATGCCTTCCTGACCGGCGGGACGCTGATCTCCGTTCCCGACGGCATGATCGTCGAGCACCCGATCATCGTGGAGCACTGGATCGCCGGCGACGGCGGCGCCTCCTTCCCCCGCACGGTCGTGACCATGGGGGAGGACTCCGAGGCCCAGATCCTCGAGCGCTTCATGTCTCCGAACGACGCCCACCTCGTCGTCCCCGTCACGGAATTGGCCGTAGGCGACGCCGCCCGGCTCCGCTTCCTCAACGTGCAAGACCACGGCCCTCAGATCTGGCAACTGGCACTGGTCCGGGCCACCGTCGGCCGCGACGCCACGCTGCGGTCGTCGACCGTGGC
>JAICGL010000009.1 GCA_025923175.1 Acidimicrobiia bacterium | reverse complement strand
CCATCAACTATCTGCTGGGGCGGCTCGACGCGCGGTACCTCACGGAACTCCGCACGTTCCACGGGCTGCAGAGCTACCCGAGCCGGACCAAGGACCCTGACCCCGTCGACTTCTCCACCGGGTCCGTGGGCATCGGTGCGACGGCCACGCTGTGGAGCGCATTGGCGCAGCGGTATGTGTCGGGGCACTTCGAGGTGCCGCCGGGCGGGCGCCACGTCGCGCTCGTCGGTGATGCGGAGCTCGACGAGGGCGCCGTGTGGGAGGCGCTCGTCGATCCAATGGTTCCCCACCTCGGCGAGGTGCTCTGGGTCATCGACGTCAACCGGCAGTCGCTCGACCGGGTGGTGCCCGACATCGCCGTCGGACGCATCGGCCAGATGTTCGACGCCGCCGGTTGGCAGGCGATCACCGTGAAGTACGGGCGGCGGCTACGGGAGCTCTTCGACCGGCCCGGCGGCGATGCGCTGCGAGACCGCATCGACTCGATGAGCAACGAGGAGTACCAGCATCTGCTGCGCAGCCCGGTTGCGGACGTACGCGCCCGGCTCGCCGGGGACGGCATCGGGCGGCGGAGCATCGAAAGGGTGCTCGGCGACCTCGACGACGACGCCGTCGTCGCCGCCGCCGCGGATCTCGGCGGTCACGATCTCGCCGATCTGCTCGACGCCTTCGAGCTCGCCTACACCGCGACAGACCGTCCCACGGTCGTGTTCGCCTACACGATCAAGGCGTGGGGGCTTCCGACGCAGGGTCATCCAGCCAACCATTCCGCGCTGCTCACCGAACCGCAGTGGGACGAGCTCGGCCGTCACCTCGGCGCCGATCCGTCGGCTCCATGGGCGCCGTTCGACGACAGCAGTGCCGAAGCGCTGCTCTGCCGGGAGGCTGCCGCCCGGCTGGCCCGTCCGGAGATCGCCATCTCCACTCCCCCGCCCGTCCCCAGCGATCTTGGGCGCCCCCATTCGGCGGTCGCCTCGACGCAGCAGGCCTTCGGGCGTGTGCTCGTCGACCTCGCTCGCGACGCACCCGAGGTCGCCGCCCGCGTCGTAACCGTGAGCCCCGACGTGGCTTCGTCGACGAACCTCGGCGGCTGGATCAACAAGGTCGGCGTGTGGCACCACGGTGACCGCATTGACTGGTTCGCCGACGATCCCGACGTCCTCGTGCGGTGGCGGGAGTCGAACCACGGCCAGCACGTCGAGCTCGGCATCGCCGAAGGGAACCTCGTCGGCCTGCTCGCCGAGCTCGGCGCCACCTGGTCGCGCTCCGGTCAGCCGCTCCTCCCGATCGGCACGATCTACGACGCGTTCGTCACCCGGTGCCTGGAGCCGTGGTCGTTCGGCATGTATGCCGGAGGCCAGTCGATCCTCGTCGGCACACCGTCCGGCGTCACCCTGGCCCCGGAGGGCGGCGCCCACCAGTCCATCATCACTCCGTCGGTCGGGCTCGAGCAGCCCGGCTGCGTCGCCTGGGAACCGGCCTTCGGCCAGGACCTGGAGTGGACCCTGCTCCACGCCCTCGGCCGTTTGGGCCGGCCGGACGGCTGCTCGGCCTACTTCAGACTGAGCACCCGGCCGATCGACCAGGCGCTGGCCGCCGCGCCGACCGACGCCGCCCAGCGGGAGCAGCGCCGCCAGGACGTGTTAGCCGGTGGTTATCGGCTCCGCACCGCGTCCGGCGCGCCTCCGGCCATCATCCTCGTGGGGGTGGGCGTGGTCCTCCCCGAGGTACTGGCTGCCGCTGATGAGCTGGCGTCGGTCGGCGTGGGCGCAGACGTCATCTGCCTGACGTCGCCCGACCTCGTCTATCGCGCCCTCCAGGCCCGGCGGGGGCTCCGGCCCGGCGACGACGGCATCCTCGACCGGCTCTTCCCCGCCGGCCGGGCGGCACCGATCGTCACGGTCCTGGACGGGCACCCCCACACGCTGAGCTTCCTCGCCGGCATCCACGGCCAGCGCACCACCTGCCTCGGAGTGAGCGACTTCGGCCGCTCCGGCGACGTCGACGACCTCTACCGCGCCTTCGGGATCGACTCGATCACCATCGTCGGCGCCGCCTGGGACCTCCTCGACGAGGCCAGCTGAGCTCAGCTCCCGCCCCGGCACACCTGACAAGAGTTCCCAGCATTCAGGAAGCGCTCCAAACCCGCCGATAAAGAACTCAGGCCCGTCACGCCTGACCTTTACCGTCCGACATGAGCCTTTGGAATCGCTTCCGCAAACTGCCCCGGTGGGCACAGGTCCTCATCTGGTTGGCTCCCGTTTGGGTCGGGGTCGCCGGGGCCTCCTCGCAGGGGTCGAAGCCGGCGGAGCAGGCGGGCCGCACCACTGAGACCACGGCGGCGGCGACCGTCACGACCGCCGTAGCGCCGGGGAATGGGACTCCTTCGACCGGCGAGGCAACGGCGGATTCGACGACCACGACGGCGCCGGGGACGTCCACGACGGCTGTCCCGAGTTCGACGGCCACGAGTTCTCCTCGGCCGACGACGACGACGACGACGACGAAGCAAACGGCAACAACGACGACCACCAGACCCGCACCGGCCGGTGACCCGACGGCGGTGCTCGCCGGGTTGCGCGTCGCGCCCGAGGGGGTGCGGGCCGGGTACGACCGGGGGCTGTTCGATCACTGGGTCGATGACGACGGCGACAGCTGCGACACGCGTGAAGAGGTTCTGCGCGACGAGTCCCGCAGTAAGGCGCAGGTTGACCCCTACGGCTGCAAGGTGGTGGCGGGCGACTGGTTCAGCGCCTATGACGGGCTGATCTTCAGCGTTCCCTCCGAGCTCGACATCGACCACGTGGTCGCCCTCGCCGAGGCGTGGGACTCGGGAGCGTCAGGCTGGGATGCCTCCCGGCGTCGGGCGTTCGCCAATGACCTCAGCCATCCGGAAGCGCTGCAGGCGGTGAGCGCCTCGAGCAACCGGTCCAAGAGCGATCTGGACCCGGGCCAGTGGAAGCCGACCCGTGAAGCGGCATGGTGCCAGTACGCCCGGGACTGGGTGACGGTGAAGAAGGCGTGGGACCTGAGCGCTGATCAGAACGAGGTCGATGACCTGAAGGTGATGCTGCGGACCTGCAACGGCACGTCGCCGAGCGTCGGGGAGCCGGCACCTGCGGCTTCCTCGACCACGACGACCACCACGAGTCCGTCCACCGGAGGCACGGTTACGACGGTCACGGTTGCCGGTCTCGATTGTCAGGGCGAAGCGGTCACGGTCCGCAACGGGGGGTCCGCGCCGGCCGACCTCACCGGCTGGTCGATCCACGACGAAGGGATCAAGCACACGTACAGGTTCCCCGCCGGATACACCCTCGCTCCCGGGGCGGCGGTGATCGTCCGCAGTGGCGGGCCGGCGGGTCCGGGCGAACTCGGCTGGACGAACTCGTTCGTGTGGAACAACGACGGGGACACTGCCGACCTGCTCAACGCCGGAGGAAGCGCGGTCTCGACCCGGTCCTGTTAGGCGTCCGTCGCTTTGAACGGGATCTCGAAGTTCCGGTAGTAGTCCTCGATCTCGTCGTCGCTCTTGACTCGCACGTAGACGCGCCCGTTCTCGACTCTCGCCGGGAACGTCCAGTTCGGCTCGAACTTCGCGCCGGAGGATCCGTACGGGCCGCACACGTTCTCGCCGGTCTTGACGTCGATCTTCATTGCGTGCTCGGGGCAGACGACGCAGGCGGATCGATCGACGTGGCCGAACTCCAGGGGCGCCATGTTGTGGGGACACCACGGCTCCATGGCGTAGAAGTCGCCATCAAGATTGGTGAGAAGGATTTCCTGGTCGTAGACGTGCACACGCCGCACGCCGCCGGCGGGAACGTCTTGCGTCTTGCAGGCGAAGTACCACTCTTTCGCTTTGGGCAGCCAGTCCCGCTCCATCTCTCTCCCCCTCACCCGAGCGTGTACTTGTAGTTCTCGGTGTTCCAGTTCTCGTCGCCGATGTACACCGGAGCCCTGTGCTGGGCGATACCCCAGGGGCGTGCTCCGAGGAGGTGCAGCTGCCGGCGCCGGTCCCGGGTGATCTCGGCGTAGGTGAAGAAGTTGAAATCCGCCACGACCGCTGGATCGAGGTCCGAGCCGACGTTCGTGTCGTAGCCGCCGTCCAGCACTTCAGGGTCCATGCCCCGCAGGTAGTACCAGCCGTGCCAGTAGTCGACCTCGCGTTCCTCGCAGAACTTGATGCGCCGCACCCATTTCGGGGTCTTCCACCCCCACTCGCCGAGGGCCCACAGGCGCAGTGGGTAGCCGTTGACGGGCTCCAGCGGGAGACCGTTCCGCTTGTAGATGAGGACCATCGGCGTGGTGATCGGGTGCGTGATCGTGTAGCCGCCGTCGCATTCGACCAGCACCCACTCGCACTCCGGGTCCGGCTCGCAGAGCCGCACGATCGTCTGGAAGTCGACCCCCTCGAAGTCGTGCCCCGGGGTGGTGACGTGATCGACGCACGTGTGGTCCTGCTTGGTGCTGACGGTCGGCAGTTCCTTGAACTCGGCGTACGAGAGTTTGAGGGGCGTGTCGATCAACCCGTAGGTCTCGAAGGACCAGCTCCTCATGTCGATCACCGGCGGAGGCGCGACGTAGCTGAAGGCCGGCCAACGTTTGTTCGGCAGCGGGGTTGTGTTGGGAACCGAGCGCTTCGGGCCTTCACGATCGTCGCCCACGAACGGCGCCTTGCGTTCCTCAGCTTCCCGGATCTCGTCCTGAGTCGGCACCCGCGGCACCCACGCCTCGGCGCTCCGCATGCTTAGCCCCCCGTCCTTTTAACTATGACGCGCAGCCTAGGACTTTATATGTCTGCCAGCAGACTTATCAAGGTAGAATCGAGTCGATGCCCCGACGCACCGACAGCCGTTCCCGAATGATCCATGCCGCCAGCGAACTCTTCGGCCAGCGCGGCTATCACGCCACCGCGTTCTCCGACGTGATCGAGGGCAGCGGCGCCCCGCGAGGGTCGATCTACTTCCATTTCCCGGGGGGCAAGCACGAACTTGCCCAGGAAGCGACTGCGTTGGCCGGCGACGAGATCGAGGTGACGGTCGCCGAAGCGGCGAGCCAGGCAACTGATCCGGCTTCACTGATCCGCGTGCTGGCCGAGGGAATGGTGCAGCGCCTCGAAGCCTCTGATTACAAGCACGGGTGCTCGATCGCCACGATGGTTCTCGAACTGGCGCCCTACGACGAGGACCTCACCGTGGAGTTCGACACGGTGTTCGCCCGATGGCGCGCCGCACTCGTCGGCTGCTTCGAATCCTGGGGCATCACCACGGAAAGCGGCGTGGTGCTTGCCGACCTCGTCATGTCGGCGTTCGAGGGCGCGCTCATCGTCAGCCGAGCCGCCCGCAGCCCCGAGCCGTTCTGGCGCACCGTTGACGCGCTCGTCGACGCGGTCGACGGGAACGCCGCTTTTCGCCCGGCGGCGGCTCGTCGAGCCAAAGCTCGGCGGTAGCCCACTACGGGCCTGCTTGGGATTTCGTCGGCGGCTGCCCTACCATGCCGGTTTCAATGTTTGTTGAATTCGATTCTTCTCGAGGCAGGTCCGGGGGAGGTTCGTCGTGCAGGCGATGATCCTCAAGGAGTTCCGGCAGATGCGGCGCGACCGGCGGACGATGGCGCTGCTGTTCGTGGTGCCCCTGCTGATGCTCACCGTCTTCGGGTATGCCGCACGGTTCGACGTCAAGGACATCCCGACTGCCGTCGTCGGGGCTGAGTCGTCGGAAGCGCTGAAGGCGCTCGGGGCGGGCTTCGACGTCGTCGAGCGCCAGCCGGCCGGCAACGAGGCTTCGGCCCGGCGCCTGCTGCGGGATTCCAGGGCGCACGTGGCGCTGGTCTCTTCGGGCGACCGGACGGCCGTGCTCATCGACGGCAGCGAGTTGTTTTCGGCGCAGTCCGCCCTGCGTCGCGTCGGCGCGCTCCCCGGGGCGCAGGTGCAGATCCTCTACAACCCGGGACTGAAAACGGGCCACGTGATGATCCCCGGCATCATCGGCTTCATCCTCCTGTTCGTCGGACTGTTCATCACCGGTCTCGGTGTCGTCCGGGAACGGGAACAGGGCACCCTCGAACAGTTTGCGGTGACACCGCTGCGGCCGATCGACGTGATCCTCGGGAAAATCATCCCCTACTTCCTGATCGCCTTCTGCAACCTGGTGCTGTCGGTCGTCGCCGGCGTGGTCGTCTTCGGTATGCCCTTCCGAGGCTCGGTGCTGCTCTTCTCCGCATTCGGGCTCGCTTTCCTGTTCGCCATCCTCGGTTTCGGCGTACTGGTGTCGACGGCGTCGCGCAGTCAGGGTGAAGCCGTACAGCTGGCGATCCTCATCATTCTCCCCCAGGTCATGGTCTCCGGAATGGTGTTCCCGCTCAACGCCATGCCCGCCGGTGTGCGATGGCTCGGATCACTCATGCCTCTGACCTACTTCATCATCGGTTTGAAGGGAGTCCTCCTCAAAGCGGCCCCACTGGAGGCGTTGTGGGTGCCGCTGGCTGTGCTGGTTCTCATGGCCGCGGCGGTCTTCGTGGTCTCGGTACTCAGATTTCGGCGCGACCTCGTCGTGAATTCATGACCTGGGGAACGACGGGCGTCGCCGTCCGCTTCGGGGTCACGAGGGCCCTCGACGGTGTCGACTTCTCCGTGGGACCGGGGCGGGTGCACGCCGTCATCGGCGGCGACGGCAGCGGCAAATCAACCCTGCTGCGTGTGCTGGCGGGAGTGCAGGCGGTCCACGAGGGTGCGGTGCAGCGGCCTCCGGTCGGACACGTCGCGTTCGTTTCCTCCGGCGGCGGTGTCTTCCCCGACCTGACGGTGTCCGAGAACGTCGAGTTCTCCGCCCAGGCCTACGGGTTGTCCAACTGGCGGGAGCGCGCCAACCATCTCCTGAGCCGGGCCGGTCTCTCCCCCTTCACCGACCGGCTCGCAGGGCGCCTCTCCGGAGGGCAGCACCGCAAGCTGGCCGGGACCATGGCGCTGCTTCCCGCCCCTGAGCTGATCATCCTCGACGAGGTGACCACCGGCCTCGATCCGCTGAGCCGCATTGAGATCTGGCGGCTCATGGCGGACGCCGCCGCCGCCGGCACGGCCGTCGTCGCCGCCACCGCCTACTTGGACGAAGCGGAACGGGCCGAAGCCGTGCTTCTGCTGCACCAGGGCCGGGTACTGGCCTCCGGTTCGCCGCCGGCGGTCATCGACGCGATCCCCGGCTCCATCGAAGACACCGCCGAGCCGGACGACCCGGGTCGGGCCTGGCGGCGCGGTCGGAAGTGGCGGCAATGGCGCCCCGACGCAGCCCGTCCGGGCCACTCCCGGCTCCGCCTGGAGGACGCCGCCATCATCGGCGAACTCAGCGCCGAGCAGGGCGAGCAGCGATGAGTACGATCGCAGCCGCCGGCGTGACCCGCCGGTTCGGCGACTTCACCGCGGTCGAGAACGTCGACCTCGAGGTCGCCCCCGGCGAGGTCGTCGGGTTGCTTGGCGCCAACGGCGCGGGCAAGACAACACTGATCCGGCTGCTGCTCGGTGTGCTGCGGCCGTCGGCCGGTACGGTGTCCCTCTTCGGCCGGCCGCCCACCCGCACGGAGCGCCGGCGGGTCGGATACGTACCGCAAAACCTCGGCCTCTATCCCGACCTGACCGTCCGCGAGAATCTGCAGTTCCGGGCCGGGCTGTTCGAGACGACTCCGTCCTCGTTCGCCGCTGAGGAACGCCGGCCCCTCGGGCAGCTCTCGCTCGGTGTCCAGCGGCAGGCCGCCTTCGAAGCGGCCACCCAGCACCGGCCGGATCTGCTCGTGCTCGACGAGCCGACGTCGGGGGTGTCGCCACTGGCGCGCAGCCGGCTGTGGAACGAGATCAGGCGGCACTCCGACGCCGGCGCCGCCGTGCTCGTGTCCACGCATTACATGGACGAAGCGGAGCAGGCCGACAGAGTCGTGATCATGGCCGACGGCAGGGTGGTCGCCGAAGGCCTCGTGCCGGAGATCGTGGGCGAACGACGCGTCGTCGAGGTGTCCGCCCCGGACTGGCCAGCGGCGCTCGCCGCCGTCGAACGTGAGCCGCGCCTGGTCATGCTCGACGGTACGGTGATCCGCGTCCTCGGCGATGAGCCGGAAGCAGTACGAGCGGACCTCGAACGGGCGGCGATTTCAGACGCCCGGGTCAGGCTGGCCCCGGCGTCGCTGAACGAGACGCTGGTCGAGCTCAGCCGGGGGCGGAGGGTCCCCTAGGTCCGTTCTTCGAGTGGGACGCTGGGGTGCCAGAGCACTGCGGCGTCGCCGATCACGGCCCAGTCGGGGTCGACCGGTGCGGCGCTGTCGGGCGCGGAGGTGGTGAGCTCGGCGGCGGTGGCGGCGGGCGGATTGGAGAAGGTTCCGGTCGCGATCACACCGGCAGCGAGACCGACTGCCAGCGCGCCGGCAGCGGCGGTCTTACGGAACATCCACCGGCCCAGCTCGACGGCTTCCCGCTCGTCCAGCCCGAGGATGCGCTGGAGGTTGCAGACGATCTCCTCGGCCGTCCCGCCCAGCAGTTCGGCCAGCATCTCGGCGTCGCTGGCCCGCACGGCGAGGGGCGCATCCGGCGCCAAGCCCCGCTCCTGACGTACCGCGGTCAGGAAGGCCCGCAGCGAGTCGTCGTTCGCGTCGTGCACGCTGAAAAAGACCGATCCGATCCGAATCGTCCCGCTCCTCTCGTCCCGGCCGGCGGCGCTGCGGCCCGGCCGCTCGGGCACGAGCGTCTCGGAGGGAAGGTTGTAAAGCTTCACCATCGCTTGGCGAACGGCGAACGGAATGTCCTCTCTGCCCCGTTCCCAGCCCCGCAGCGTCCGGGGGCTCACGCTGAGGCGGCGGGCGGCCCGCCGGAGGCTCAGCCCCTTCGCCTCCCGGGCGGCGAAGATACGGCTGCCGGTGGATCGCCTCTCTGACATCGCCTTCCTCCGGCTTCCGGTCGTGCCGCGTCGTCTCGCGTCTTCTGCACTCAGAGGATCGGCCGCTGCGACGTGCCACTTGATGGCAGGGTCAGCGACTTGGCCGGATCGCGGCGACGCAGTCGATGCGTGCGATCCGTCCGCCCCTTCGGGTATCTGCTCCGGCTCTAAGACGGCGCCAGTTCCAGACGGCCCCGGCGCAGGTGGGTGGAGAGGAGCAGCAGGCCGGCGGTGGCGGCCAGGGCCCCGGCGGCGAACGGGCCGTTGTAGCCGGCCACAGTCACGAGAGGGCCGAGGAGGAGGGCGCCCGCACCTTGGCCGAGGTCGAAGAAGGCGACCACGGTGCCGACGACCGCGGCCCGCTCCTCGTCCGGGGCGGCGTCGAGGGCCATCGAGAGCAGAGCGGGGAACATGAACGCGTTGCCGGCCGCGAAGATGGCCGTGCCCGTCCACAGGCCGGGGACGGCGTGCCACAGGCTGAGAATGGCCATGCCGGCCGCCATGGTGATGAGCCCGGCCCGGGCGGTAGTCGACGGGCCCAGCCGGTCGGGGATGCGGGCGCCGAGGAGGCGCCCCGCCAGGGTCAGCCCGGCATAGAGAGCAAAGACGGGGGCCGAGCCGCCAAGCCCGAGGCTCGGGGCATAGAGCGGCATGAAAGCGGCAAAGGCCGCGTAGCCGAACGTGCCCAAACCGAAGGCCGAGCCAGGCACCAGGGCGGCGGGGTGAACGAGGCGGGCCCGCGGCCCGGTCCGCAGCGGCCGCGGCGGCTCCCGCAACCCGAGGGCCAGGACGGCGGCCAGGGCACCCAGCCCGGCGGCCACCATCCACACCCGGCCGTAGTGGTGGCCGTCGCCGAGGACCCACTCGCCGACGACGGGGCCGAGCGCGATACCGGCGTACAGCGCGCCGGAGAAGTAGCTCACCGCCTGGCCCCGGCGATTGGCCGGCACCAGGTCGGTGACGGCGGTCGCCGCTCCGACGTAGAACGCGGCCTCGCCGGCTCCCTGGATGAAGCGGAGGGCGGCCAGCAGTCCGACGTTGGTGGCAAGCGGGAAGGCGGCGATGGCGGCCGCCATGACGGCCGCCCCGCCAACGATGATGACCCGGCGGCCCCGTTCGTCACCCAGCCGGCCCGCGAGCGGGCGGGCCAGCAGGGTGGCCACGAAGAAGGACCCGACCACGAATCCGACGGCCACGCCGCCTCCGCCGAGCGGCCCGTCGACGTAGCGAGGCAGCACCGGCAGGACCGCCCCCACGGCGGTGAACAGCGCGAACGCTGCCGCCATGATGAGCAGGAAGGTAGAGGAGGCGAGGCCGGCCACGGTCGATTGAACGTAACAGCGGGCCGTCCTATTTCTCCGAACGCCCCCGACCAGGCTCGGTCGAACGCCAACGGCGGTGTTCAGGCGAGAACCTGTGCGGGCTCATCGGCGAGCCCGAGCACCTCCTTGAAGAAGACAACCATCTCGGCGTCGGTCGAGGACATGTATTGGTCCACGAACATGCTGGCGTCGTCACCGACGAGGAAATGGATACGGCCGTCGTCGTGGTCAACGGCATCGACGATCGCCTGGGCGAGTGTGTCGGGATCGGCGCCACCGCCGACCCCACCCGCCAGGAACGCGTACGCCGCCTCGTCGAAGGCGCTGTAGGGAGATGCACCGCTGGGCCGGGAGGCCTTCTCGATGATGCGCGGTGTGACAGTGAGCTCCTCCCATGATGGAGGAACGTCTAGTTCCGGCCGGCGGCGACTTCGTCGTTGGTGCGGCCGGTCTTCACCGACTGTGGATGCTCCTCGGGATCCCAGCCGGGTTGGGCCGCGTCGTCCCGCTTGTGAAGCAGCAGCCAGTCGTCCTTCCCGCCGGGCTTGTGGCGCCGGACGAGGACGAAGCGGCCCTTCAGCTTCTCGCCGTCGAGGTCGAAATGCAGGTCGCCCTGTTCGAGGGCCTCGGCCGGGTCGGCGTCGTCGGCCGGCCGCCATGTCCCCCAGTCCCACACGATCACGTCGCCCTTGCCGTAACCCTCGGGGATCACGCCCTCGAAGTCGTAGTACGAGAGGGGGTGATCCTCCACCTGGACAGCGAGACGGCGGGCCTTGGGGTCGAGCGTCGGGCCCTTGGGGACGGCCCAGCTGAGGAGAACTCCGTCGTGCTCCAGTCGAAGGTCGTAATGGAGCCGCCGAGCCCGGTGACGCTGAACAACGAATCGCCGACGGGCCGCCGCAGCCGGACGCCGCCGCTCCCGACCGGACGGTTCAGGCGTCTTCGTGAAGTCGCGCTTGGCCTGGTAGTCGGCCAGCTTCTTCGGGCGCGTCGACGACGCCATGCCGATCCATTACCCAGCGCTCGAAACGCTTAGACGGTTAGACGGCGAAGCCCCCCAGATCAGCCGGCCAGTGTGGCGTTGACGGTGATCTCGACCGCGGCAAGGGCCTTGGAGACCGGGCAGCCCTCCTTGGCGGCCTGCGCAGCCTGCTGGAACGCGTCTTCCTCGATGCCGGGGACGTCGGCGTTGGTGACAAGGTCGATGCGGGAGATCCGGAACCCGCCGCCGTCGGCCGGGCTGAGGTGAACCTTGGCCTCCGTCTCCACCGAGTTCGGGCTGAAGCCCGCTCGCTCCAAACCCCCCGAGAACGCCATCGAGAAGCAGCCGGCGTGGGCCGCGGCGATCAGCTCCTCGGGGTTGGTGCCCGCACCCTCTTCGAAACGCGACGAGAAGGAGTACTGCCCCTCGAAGGCGCCGCCGCCGAGCCGCATGTTCCCCTTGCCGTCCCTCAGACCACCTTCCCAGCGGGCGTTCGCAGTGCGTGCAGGCATGGCTCCTCCTCGTCGGTGTCACTGACAGCGCGGACGGGCAATCTACTGCGGTCGCGGACCCGTCCGTGCCTGCGGTAGAAAGCACCCATGCCGCTGGATTGGAAGCAGTGGGCCATTGACCAGCTCGATTGGTACTGGCAGATGTCGCTCCGGCCCCGGCTGACGGGTATGACGGACGACGAGTACTTCTGGGAGCCCGTGCCGGGGTGCTGGAGCATCCGGCCCCGGGCAACGGCGGTGACCCGGATGGCCGCCGGCAAGGGCGACCTGGTGATCGACTTCGAGTTCCCGGAGCCGACTCCCACGCCCGTCACCACGATCGCCTGGCGCCTCGGCCACATCGGCAGCGGCGTCCTGGGCTTCCGGGCCGACAACCACTTCGGGAGGGGCGCCCCCAATTTCGACGAGGTGGAGTGGCCGGCGTCAGCCGAGGCTGCGATCGCATATGTGGAGGACGGCTACGCCCGCTGGATGGCCGGCGTCCGGTCCCTCGACGCCGAGGCTCTCGCCCGTCCGATCGGGCCGGCCGAGGGTCCCTGGGCCGAGCGGTCCTACGCCGAGCTCGTCCTCCACATCAGCCGCGAGGCCATCCATCACGGCGCCGAGGTCGCGCTCCTGCGCGACCTGTACGCGCACGGCTTCAGCGCGCCCTCCGGCCCCTGATCAGCCGGCCGTACGGCGCCAGTCGCGGCCCAGACGGGCCCGGTCGGCCCAGACGTTCTCGGCACGCTGATCGGCCCCCACCACCGAGGTGGTCTGCCGGACGTCGCGGGCACGGCCCAATCCCTTCGCCCACGGCCGACTGATGCTCCCCCGGCTGCCGGCGGTGTCGGTGCGATAGGCATCTTCGAACGCGATCAGCAAGGTGAGGCCGATACGCAGGCCGGCCACTGTCGCCAGACGGGTCAAGGTGACCTCGTCGACGGCCACGGCGACCTCGAGGATCACCCCGACGAGCAGCAGGTCGAGCGCGACGAGCACGGTGCGGGCCAGATCGAGGCCGATGTCCGTGAACTTGGTGCTCCGCCCCCCGGCCAGACTGGCCAGCGCCGCCCGCACGACGGTCACCACCACCCCGACGAATGCGACGGCCACACCGGCGAACTGGATCAGTTCAATGAGTTGGTCGACGGCACGACGCATCGATCCTCCCCGATATCCCCGGAACGCTGCCCGACACCTACCCAGGAATAGGAGGAATGCCACCGGAGGATGGAGGGTATGGCCGCGTGAGACCACTTAACGCGCGAAAGGTCAGTAAACATGCAGATCATGGCAGCTGGGTTTACCGACGGGCTGGATCAGGCGTGGGCCAACACCGCCGAGTTCATTCCGAAGTTCATTGGCTTCCTGGTGATCCTTCTCATCGGCTACATCGTCGCAAAGACCGTGGCCACAATCGTCGACAAGGTGTTGGAGCGGGTCGGGTTCGACCGCGCCGTGGAACGCGGCGGTCTCAAGAAAGCACTGGAGAACTCGAGTTACGACGCCTCCTCGCTGGTGGGCAAGGTGGTCTTCTATACCGTGTTCCTCCTCGCTCTCCAGATGGCCTTCGGGGTGTTCGGGACGAACCCGGTCAGCGACCTGTTGACTTCCGTGGTCGCCTACCTGCCCAAGGTCTTCGCCGCGATTCTCATCGTCGTCGTGGCATCGGCCATCGCCGCCGGTGTGAAGGAGATCGTCGAGGCGTCCCTGGGCGGGCTGAGCTACGGGCGGGGCCTGGCACTGGCGGCGTCGGCAACGATCGTCACCATCGGCCTGTTCGCGGCACTGAGCCAGCTGCAGATTGCCACCCCGATCGTGAACGGCCTCTTCTACGCCGCCCTGGCCATCATCGTCGGGTCGTCGGTGATCGCCATCGGGGGTGGGGGCATCACCCCGATGCGGACCCAGTGGGAGAAGGCGCTGTCGAAGATCGAGCAGGAAGGTCCGCAGATGCGCCAGCAGGCGCAGGGCTCCGGCCAGCGGATCCAGCAGCGTGCCCAGGAGCGCAAGGAGCAGGTGGCCGATCTGCGCGAGGAGTCGCGTGAGTCGAGCACCCCGGGATACGCGTCGACCCAGACCGGCCGCATAACTGGCCCAAACGGCAACCGTTCGTAACGCCCGAACTCATTCCAAGAGCGACGCCCCGCCGCCGGACAACCCGGTGGCGGGGCGTTTCATTGTCGGGAGGAACAAGAAGGGCTCATCCGGGATAGGCATCCGGTCCGAACACCCGGCATGGCGCGCTCCGGGGGGCTGATCCGATCGACCGTCTTCGCCGTCGCTGCGGTCCTGGCAGGGGCCGCTTGTGGGGACGGCGGCGAGAAACAGGGGGGAACGCCGGCCACGCCGCCGGGTGTCGCGTCAATTCAGATAGTGAACTTCCAGTTCACACCGCCAAACCCGACTGTGAAGCCGGGCGCCAAGGTGACGTGGACGAACGGGGATACCGCAGTCCACAGCATCAAGGACACGAGCCCGCTGGCGACACCCGTTAGCCCTGACATGGCGAAGGACGCCACCTTCTCCATCACCTACGGACAGCCGGGGTCGTACACCTATATCTGCGGCATCCATCAGTACATGACCGGCTCGGTCACCGTCGCGCCCTGAGTCAGCCGACGGACTTCTCTTCCCCACCAGTCAGGAGCACCGATCAGGAGGTTGTTGCGTGGAAATCAGTGAGAGGGAGCTGCGCCGCATGGTCGCCGAGATCGACGACCAGCACCGCGCCGCCATGGATACGTTCACCGATGACAACCGAGCCCTCATCTTCGAGACCGCCTCGTCGCGCCGGAGGTTCCTCGCCGGCCTCGGCGTCGGCGGCGCCGCACTGGTCATCGGCTCAGCGGCCATGCCGGTCGGCCGGCTCGTTCCCCGGGCCTGGAGCGCGGCGGCGCCAAGCGACGGGGACATCGCCACCTTCGCCGCCAGCGTGGAGTACGCCGCCGTGGCCGCCTACCAGGCCGCCGCCAAGAGCGGCAAGGTGAAGACCAAGGCCGTCCTCGACGCCGCCACCGCCTTCGCCGGCCAGCACCAGCAGCACGGCGACGCCTTCAAGGCGGCAGGCACGAACCCCAACGTCGCGGCAAACAAGGGCGTCCTCGACATGGTTACCCCGCAGTTAACCGCGGCCAAGACGGAGAACGAGGTGGTGGCGCTGGCCTACGGCCTGGAGAACGCCGCCGCGGCGACGTACATCTTCGCCCTCGGCGCCCTGGGCAGCGAGGCCGCCTACAACGCCGTGGCGTCAGTGATGCCCGTCGAGGCGCAGCACGCCGTCGCCCTGGGCCTCGTGCTCGGCAAGCCCCTCGACGAGAAGGGCTTCCTGCCGGCGTTCGAAACCCAGGACGGGGCGCTCGACCCCGCCAAGTTCCCGGCCGCCTGATCGCCGCGCTCACGAGAGGACGAGAGACATGGACATCAGCAAAGACGAACTGCGGCGCGAGTTGCGGGACCTCGACGCGGAACACCGCGCAGTCATGCCGAAGTGGCGCGACTCTCTCATGCGCCTGTTGGTCGACGACAAGGAGACGCCGCCGGAAGCGAAGGCCGACGTCCTCCTCGGCGGCTTCAACCGGCGCCGGTTCATGCGACTATCCGGCCTGGCCGTGGTCGGCGGCACCGTCCTGGCCGCCTGCGGCGATGACGAGGAGACGAACAGCGGCAGCGCCAGCGATACCACGGCGACGACCGCAGCGGCGGCGGGCGGCAACAAGACCGACCAGACCATCGCCCGCACGGCCGCATCGCTCGAGATCTTCGCCGTCGCCGTCTACGACAAGGCCATCACGAACGCGGCCGCCCTCAAGATCAGCGACCCGATCGCCAAGGCGGCCGTGATGTTCAAGAGCCACCACGACGAGCACGCCAAGGCGTTCAACGCCGCCGCCGTCCAGCTCGGCGGCCAGCCCTACAACGACCCGAACCCGACGGCGGCCAAGGCCTTCGAGGCCCAGATCGCCGCCCTCAAGACGGAGCAGGACGTCCTCAAGTTCGCCTTCGCCCTCGAGCAGATCGCGGCGCAGACGTACCAGGGCGTCGGCATGAAGCTCTCCACCCCGATGCTGCGCCAGACGGCCATGACGGTCGGCGGAGTCGAAGCCCGCCACATGGCGATCCTGGGCCACTTCACCCAGCCGAAAACCCCCGTCGCCGACAAGGCCTTCCAGCCGCTCGACAAGGCCGCCGACTCGACGTTCTTCGTCTGATCTTCTCACCACCCGCGGAGGAGCGGGCCGTACGCCGCCGGCCTGCTCTTCCGCGGACAAAGGTGAGGTCGGCGGGAAGCGTCAGATCGTCGGTTGACCGTTGGTGAAGCGCAGCAGGCCCGTCCACATAGCGCGGACACCGGCCGGATAGCCGACCGTTCCCGCCCATCCGGAGAAACCGAGCCGCAGCGCGCCGCTCAGGTCCTTGAACACGACCGGGCCCTGGGGGCCGACCGCTGTGGTCGCTCCTGTTGCCAGCCATGGTGTCGCCGATGTCTGGTCGACGCACGGCCCGGCGGGGCTCGTGCAGGTGGCATAGCCGATCCCTGAGGCGGCCGAATACCACGGCCCTCCGCCGTAGAACAGGTAGTAGCGGTTGCCGGACCAGACCATGGCAGGTCCTTCCATCGGCACATGCCAGCCGGTCGGCTGCTCGCCCAGTAGTCGCACCGCCTTCGACCCCCATGACCAGCTGAGCCCGTCGGAGGTCATCCGGCGGGACCACAGGGACGTCGCCTGGCCGACGGCATTTAGATCTGCGTCGAATAGGCGTAGTACCTGCCGCCGTTGACGAAAACGAACGGGTCCGGGAAGTCACCCCCGTACGCCATCGGTGCATTGACCGCCGGAGTGACGGCTTCGGCCGCCGGAATACCGGCCACTGCGGCCAGCACGCCGAGCACGGCACCCATGAACCGAGCTGCGCGCACGGTGCCCAGTTCGACCCGCGAAGGGGAAATACCTGTCGAAACCGATCGGTCGCTCCATGTGTCGCTGTGGTGAAGGCCCTTATGTAAGTCGGACGACACACAAGCCTGTGCGCGCGCGGAACGGCTCAATAGCATCGCTTCGACGAGAAAGGCGCGCAGCCGCATGGGCGTGGCCGTGTGCCCGTCAAAGGGGGGAATCATGAGCGGAAAGGCGCGCCGTGTCATCTTCGGCGCATTGATCGTCGTCGCCTGGGCCGTCCCCGGCGTATCCACACCCGTCGTAGCCGAGTCGATGTCATGCACAGCGGAAGGCGACCTCGTTATCACACCGGGACTGTCCACATCTCCGTCGTCAGGCACCTATGGAACCGACCAGCCCGGAACTCTCAACTGTAAAGGCGGCGGGAAAGGCACCGTTGAGCCCGCAGGCAAGTACGGCACCAAGGATCCGGACACTTGCAGTTCCGGCGGCGAAGGAGCCGGGAAGGCGACCTTCACGTTCGCGGACGGAAAGACCGTTGTCGACGACGCCATCGAATTCACGTACGGACCCTTCCAGGGCGGCGCACTCGGAGGGAGCTGGAAGGGATCCCGCTCATCGGGCACCTTTGAAGTGACCTCAGCCGATGGGGACTGCGTCACCAGGCCTATCAGCAAGGCGCACTACGTATTCAGGAACCTCGTCGTCGAGCGATAGCTGTCGACGACGTCGGCGAGACGGACGAACAGGTTGAACGGCATCGCCATCGGATGCAGCAATCTGTTCGTCCGTCAAATGGTCTGAGGGTTCGCGTCCAACGACGTCGCGTGTGATCAACTCGTAGATCGTGCGGGCTTTCTTCGGGTTCCTTGCCATGGTGGCTGGCCTGTCCGGGGTCGCCGCCATGGCACCAGCCGCGGCGCAGAGCAGTGCGGCGACCACGTTGGCGTACGACGGTGACTTCCCCGACCCATTCGTGATGGTCGACGGCGGCCGCTACTACGCCTACTCGACGCAGATCAGGTCGTCGGGGCGGTGGACCAACGTTCCGGTCATGTCATCGACCGACCTCGAGTCGTGGAGTTCGATCCGCGACGCACTGCCCAGGCTGCCCGGGTGGGCCCGCTCGGGGAACACGTGGGCGCCAGCCGTGGTGAAGCGCAACGGCCGGTACCTCCTCTATTACACGACGACCGAGAGGGCGAGCCGCCGGCAGTGCATCTCGGTCGCCACGGCAGCGAAACCGGCCGGGCCGTTCCGGGACTCGTCCAGCGAACCACTCGTGTGTCAGCGGTCGCAGGGCGGTTCGATCGATCCCTACCCCTTCGCCGACCGTGACGGCGGGTTCTACCTCCTTTGGAAGAGCGACGACAATTCCGTCGGGAAGCCAACCGCGCTGTGGTCCCGCGAGCTCACCTCTGACGGGCAGGGCTGGTCGTCAGGCTCAGAAGCGGTGCGGCTGCTGAGCGAGCGACCGAGCCGCTGGCACTTCCCCGTCGAAGGGCCTGCGATGGTGCGGGCCGAGAACCGCTACTTCCTCTTCTACGGCGGAGGACGCTGGAGCTCGGCCCGCTCCGGGATCGGCTACGCCACCTGCAAGAGCCCGCTCGGACCGTGCGCCGACGAGACCCCACGCGCCGCCTGGCTTGAGACCGGCGCCACCGAGGCGGACGGTCCACATGGGCCGACCGTCTTCACCGATCTGAACGGTGAGTTGCGCCTAGGCTTTTCCGGATGGACCGGTGCGACCGGCTACCCGGATGGCGCCCGCGCCTTCTGGACCGGCCGGCTGCGCTTCAAGGACGGCGAACCGGCCCTCTAGGCTCTGCACCAACGAGCAGGAGGTCTCACGTGCACGTTGGGTTGGGGACGTTCTTCCAGAACCCGGGCAGCGCCCGGCCCGACGGCGAGGTCTGGCGCCAAGGGCTCGAGATCGCGGCCGCCGCGGAGCCGTTGGGGTTCGACTCCGTCTGGTCGGCGGAGCACCACTTCACCGACTACCACATGTGTCCCAACGTGGCGCAGTTCCTGACCTGGGTTGCGGCCCGCACACAACGGGTGCAGCTGGGCTCAATGGTGATGGTGCTGCCCTGGCACGACCCGGTGCGGCTGGCCGAGGAGGTCAGCCTGCTCGACCACATGTCGGGCGGCCGGGTCCTGCTCGGCCTCGGGCGGGGTCTGGGGCGGGTGGAGTTCGAGGGGTTCCGCGTCGACATGGCGGAGTCCCGCCGGCGGTTCACCGAGTACGCCACGGCCATCCTGTCGGCCCTCGAGACGGGCGTCATGGCCTACGACGGTGAGCTCTACCAACAGCCCCGCATCGAGATCCGCCCCGCCCCGTTCGCCTCCTTCCGGGGCCGGGTCTACGCCTCCGCCATCTCGCCGGAGACGTCGCGCATCCTGGCCGAGCTCGGCGTCGGGATGATGATCATCGCCCAGAAGCCCTGGGAGACGATCGAGTCCGACATCGCCGGCTATCGCGACCTGTACCGGGAGATCAACGGCGAAGAGGCTCCGAAGCCACTGCTGGCCAGCTGGGTGGCGGTGCACGAAAGCGAAGCCGCCGCCCAGGAGATGCTCGAGCGGTGGATCATTGGCTACTGCAACTCGGTTCTGGAGCACTACGAGTTCGCCAACGCCGGTCTCGCCGACATCCCCGGCTACGAGTACTACGGCAAGCTGGCCGAGCGGATCGCCAAGCACGGCCCAGAGGCCTTCAGCCGCTTCCTGGCCGAACTCCAGGCCTGGGGCACCCCGGCCATGGTCACCGAGCAACTCCGGGAGAACATCCGCCGCATCGACGCCGCCGGCGTGATCGGAATCTTCAACTACGCCGGTATGCCCGACGACATCGCCCGCGCAAATCTCGACCTCTTCGCGGAGCAAGTCCTCCCTACGCTG
>JAICGL010000008.1 GCA_025923175.1 Acidimicrobiia bacterium | reverse complement strand
GCCCTGCGGGAGGAAACCGGACTGCCCGTCCACCTCCACACCCACGACACGAGCGGCATCTCGGCCGCCACCGTCCTGGCCGCCGCCGAGGCCGGTGTCGACGCCGTCGACGCCGCCATGGACCCGATGAGCGGACTCACCTCGCAGCCCAACCTCGGGTCCCTCGCCGACGCGCTACGGGGTAGCCCGAGGGACACCGGGCTTCCCCGGGCGGCGCTGGCCTCGGTGGCCACCTACTGGGAAGGCGTGCGCCGCTTCTACACCGCCTTCGAGAGCGACATGCGAGCCGGCACGGCATCGGTCTACGAACACGAGATGCCGGGCGGGCAGTACACCAACCTGCAGGAGCAGGCCCGGGCGCTGGGGCTGGCCTCGCACTGGCCCGACATCGCCCGCCGCTACGCCGAGGTCAACGCCATGTTCGGCGACATCGTCAAGGTCACGCCGACGTCGAAGGTCGTGGGCGATCTCGCCCTGTACATGGTGGCCAACGACCTCACCCCGGCCGACGTCGCCGACCCCGCCCGGGAGATCAGCTTCCCGGAGTCGGTGGTGGAATTCTTCCACGGCGACCTCGGCCAGCCGGCCGGCGGATTCCCGGCAGCGCTGCAGCGAAAGGTGTTGAAAGGGCGGGAGCCGCTCACCGTCCGTCCCGGCGAGATCCTTCCCGACGCAGACCTCGCCGCAGCTCGCGCCGACGTGGAGGCCAAGATCGGCCGGACGGTCTCTGACGAGGAGCTGGCCTCGTACCTGATGTACCCCAAGGTGTTCACCGACTTCGCCGAACACCGCCGGAAATACGGTGACGTCAGCATCCTGCCCACCCCGGCGTTCTTCTACGGCGCCGATGCGGACGAGGAGATCGCCGTCGACATCGACCCGGGCAGGACGCTCATCATCCGCTGCCTGGCGGTGGGCGACCCCGACGCCAAGGGCGAGCGGACGGTGTTCTTCGAGCTGAACGGCCAACCCCGGCAGGTCACGGTGCCCGACCGGGCGCGGCCGGCGGCGGCCGCCCGGCGCAGGGCCGAGGCGGGGAACCCGGCCCACGTCGCCGCCCCGATGCCGGGGATGGTGGCCGGGCTCGTGGTCGTCGCGGGCCAGCAGGTCGAGCGGGGCGACCGGCTGCTGTCGATCGAGGCGATGAAGATGGAGACGGCCATCTTCGCCGAGGTGCCGGGCGTGGTGTCCGAGGTGGTCGTCACTCCCGGGACGCAGGTCGACGGCCAGGACCTGCTGATGGTCCTGGAGCCCGTCCCGGGGTAGGACCGCCGATCCCGTCCGGTGGTCCCCCCTGTGGGGGGCTCGTCTGCGGTATCCGTTACCTACCGTCAGCCGGGTGGAACAACCCACGCGCCGACAGCCGGTCGCGCCTCCCGCGCTCCGCCGCCTCGTGCACCACGTCCGGGCGGTCCGGTTCGGTGCGGAGACGAGCTTCGTCGGCGGCGTGTTGACCGTGGCGTCCGACGAGGCCGCGGCCGCCGCCTTCACGCACCCGGCTTTGGCAGGCGTCCGGTTGTCGTGGGCGTCGCCGGGCGAGTCGGTCCGCATCGTCAAGGTGCTCGACGCGGTGGAGCCCCGCACCAAGGGGCTTGGGGGCGGTGGGGTGTTCCCTGGCTTTGTCGGGCCGGCCTGCCCGCAGGGCCGGGGCGAGACCCACGTGTTGCGAGGGTCGGCGGTGGTGGCGGCGGGGTACCTTCCCCGGGCGCAGGAGGGGCTCGTCGATCTGTCGGGCCCGGCTGCGCCGCTTTCTCCGCTCGCCGCCACCCATAATCTCGTCGTCGAGTTCACGCCGGCGGCCGGAGCGGCCTGGGAGGACGTGGACGACGCCCTCCGGCGCGGGCTCCTGCGCCTCGCCGCCCTCGTCGCCGGCGCCGCTCTCGGTGTCACGCCCGACGACGTCGAGCCCGTGCCGGCCGCCACCCCCCTGCGAAGCCGCGGCGGGCTGCCTCGCGTCGCGGCCGTCACCAACCTCCAGACCCAGGGCAACTTCAAAGACGTCTTCGTCTACGGCCGGAGCTTCGCAGCGGCGTTGCCCACGTTGCTCGAGCCGGGCGACTTCGACGACGGCGCCGTAGTGAGCGGCCAGTTCGGCCATCCGGGCCTCAAGAACCCGACCTACCTGCACCAGAACCACCCCGTCGTGGAGGCGCTGCGGGCCCGTCACGGTCGCGACGTCACACTCGCCGGGGTCGTGGTCTGCCCCGAGCCGGTGGAGATGGCCCGCAAGGAGCTGGTCTCGGCGCATGCCGCCCGGCTCTGCGCCGCCATGGGGATCGACGCCGCCGTGGTCACCAAGGAGGGCGCCGGCAACGCCGACGCCGACATGGCGCTGAAGATGGACGCCCTTGAGGACGCCGGGATCACCGCCGTCGGACTCTTCGCCGAGATGGCCGGTCCCGACGGCACGGGCCCGCCGGTCGTCGTGCCGCCGGAGCGGGCGACGGCGATGATCAGCACCGGGAACTACGACGAGTGCCTGCGGCTGCCAGCCGTCGAGCGGGCCCTCGGCGGGGACCGCTTCGACCTCCTCGGCGTCGACGCGACGGCGGCGCTCGACGTCCCCACGGCCGTCGTCTACGGCTCGCTCAACCCGCTCGGCTGGGGCCGCCTCACCTGCCGCCAATCGGAACAGGAGAACGTCGCATGACCCGGGTCGTGCACTACATCAACCAGTTCTTCGCCGGGATCGGTGGCGAGGAGAAGGCCTGGGTCCCGGCCGGCATGGTCGACGGACCGTTGGGGCCCGGACGACGCCTCGCCACGCTGCTCGGAACCGACTTCGAGATCGTCGGCACCGTGTTCTGCGGCGACGATTACGCCGCCGGCGACGGCGACGGCGTGGTGGAACAGATCGTCGCCCTCGCCACCAAGGTGAAGCCGGACCTCGTGGTGGCCGGGCCGGCGTTCGGCAGCGGTCGCTACGGCCTCGCCTGCGCCCGGGTCGCCGCCGCCGCCACCGCAGCCGGGATCGCGGCGGTGGCGGCCATGCACGAGGACAACCCCGGCGTGGAGGACGCCGGCGCTGCCCCGGTCGTGGCCGCCGGCCCAACCGCCCGGGACATGAAGCCGTCGCTGGAGCGCCTGGCCGACGCCGCCCGCACCGTGGCCGCCGGCGGAATACTGACCGCGGCTGACGGGCGGGTCGGGCCCGTCCCCCGCCGTGGGACTTTGGCGGAGGCACCCGCCGCCGTCCGGGCCGTCGACCTGCTCCTGGCCCGGCTGGCCGGCGACCGGCAGCGCAGCGAGGTGCCACTGCCGAACTTCGACCGGGTGACGCCGGCCCCGCCGGTGGCTGACCCCGGTCTCGTCACGATGGCGCTGATCACCGAAGGGGCACTGGTGCCCGATGACAATCCCGACAGGCTGGAGTCAGCCCGGGCGACGCGCTGGCAGCGCTATTCCCTTGACGGACTCGAGACGCTGGAGCGAGGCCGGTGGCGCTCGGTACATGGCGGTTTCTCGACCCAGTGGGCCAACGAGGACCCGAACCGCATCCTGCCGCTCGACGCCGCCCGGGACCTGGAGCGGGCCGGGGCCATCGGCCGTCTCAGCACCGAGTACCTCGTGACAGCCGGCAACGGGACGCCGGTGGGCACCGCCCGGCGCTTCGGAGTGGAGTGGGCCGCCGACCTTCGTCGCTCCGGTGCGCGGGCGGCGATCCTCACCGCCACCTGAGGGACCGGAACGCGTTGCGGGTCAACGCTGGCGAAAGAACTGGAGCGGGCCGGAATTCCTACGGCCGTCCTGTGCAACCTGACCGGCATCGCCCTGCGGGTGGGAGCACCGCGCATCGTGCCCACCCGGGGCATCCCTTACCCGACAGGTGATCCGACGCTGCCCCCGTCCGAGGAGCGGGCCTGGCGCCGGCGGCTGCTGGATCGCGCCGTGGAGTCGCTGTGCACCGCGGTGGACGGGCCGACCCTGTTCCCCGTCGACGGGGCCGATAGATGACCGCCGGTTCCGGGCCGGTCGTCTCCGCTGCCACCCAGGTGCTCGCCCACACCCCGGGGTTGGCCCATCTTGGAGCCAAGCCGTCCCGCACCTTGCCCGGGCGGCGGGACCTGGCGGCGCGCTTCGCCGCCTCGCTGCGGCCCTATGGCTCAGCCGTCGCCTACCCGCCCCACCAGGCCTCCATCGGAGCCTGCCATCCGCGGGACCTGCCCTCACGGCCGTGGGCCGAGAAGGTGCCGGCAGCGTCGGGGTGGGACAGCGCTGGAGCGGCCGACCTCCGCTTCGGCCCGGACGGCGAGGTGATGCCGGAGATCGAGTTTCTGGGCCTGTTGGCTGCGGCTGACGCCTTCGATCTCGTGACTCTCTCGCCCGCTGCCTGCGACGCCGCCGTGGCGGCTCTCGCCCGCCACCCCCTGGCCAAGTGGATCGACCTGGACGGGATCGCCCGCCACGCCGGCGATGCCGAAGCCGTCGCTGCCGAATCCGGCGCGCTGGCTCTCGGCCCGGTGGTCGACGCCGACATCGCGTCCGGCGGCGGCGTGGTGGCGGCGGTGCGTCGGGCGCACGACGACGATGAGGCCCTTGCTGCGCCGGTCATCCTCGAGAACCTGGCTGCGAAGGCGACGGCCACGCTGGCGCTGCTCCACCTCCTCCACGGCCATGGCATCGACCCGGAGTCGGTCGAGTTCGTGCTCGGCTGCGGGGAGGAGGCCGTCGGCGACCGCTACCAGCGCGGCGGCGGCAACATGGCCAAGGCGGTGGCCGAGGCGGCCGGCCTGACCGCGGCGTCAGGCGCCGACGTGAAGGATTTCTGCGCCGCTCCGATGCCGGCACTGGTGATGGCGGCGAGCCTCGTCGCCGCCGGCGTGTTCCGCCGGGTGGCGGTGGTGGCCGGGGGTTCGCTGCCCAAACTCGGCATGAAGTTCGAGGGGCATCTCAGCCACGGCCTCCCCGTCCTCGAGGACGTGCTGGCCGGGGCGGCGGTGCTGGTCGAAGGCGACGACGGTTGCTCGGCGCGGGTGCGTCTCGACGCCGTGGGCCGCCACCGGGTCGGCGCCGGTGGCGCGGCGCCGCAGATTCTCGAGGCGCTGGCGGTGGAACCGATGGCGGGCCTCGGACTGGCGATGACCGACGTCGACGATTACGCCACCGAGTTGCACAACCCCGAGATCACCGAACCGCAGGGATCGGGCGACGTCGCCGCCCGCAACTACAAGACGCTGGCGGCTCTGGCCGCCCGGCGCGGCGACATCGACCGTGGCGACATCGCCGCATTCGTGGACCGGCACGGCCTGCCGGGCTTTGCCCCGACCCAGGGCCATCTGGCTTCGGCGTTGTGGTACCTGCCCCACGCGCTGCGCCGCCTGACCAGCGGCGACGCGTCCCGGGTCATGTTGCTCGGCAAGGGAAGCCTGTTCCTCGGTCGCATGTCGCAGCTCTCAGACGGGATGAGCGTGCTGCTCGAACGCAACGAAGGAGGTCGCACTTGACCACACTGACCGACGCGACGAGGGACAACTTCTTCGACCTTGTCGCCGACGGTGACGTACTCGTCGACGTCTGGGGGCCGTCGTGCACGCGCTGCCTCGCCCTGCTCCCGCACGTCGAGGCACTGGCCGCCCGCCGCCCCGACATCCGGGTCGTGAAGCTCGAGGCGCCGAAGGCCCGCCGGGTCTGCATGGAGTTGCGCCTCATGGGGCTGCCGGCCTTCCTGCTCTACCGCGACGGCCAGGAAGTGGCCCGCCTCACCGACCCGAACCTGACCGCCGAACAACTCGACGAGTGGCTGGAACAGTCGACGGACGCAGCACCACAGACCGAAGGGAGGGAGTAATGCTGAACGGCAAGAAGGTCATCGCCCTCGGCGAACGCGACGGTGTGTCGGGGCCGGCCATCGCCGCCTGCGCCGAAGCCGCCGGCGCCGAGGTGGTGTTCACCGCCACCGAGTGCTTCGTCTGAACGGCGTCGGGGGCCATGGACCTGCAAAGCCAGGCGGCGATCGCCCGCCTCGCCCACACCCACGGTGCGGAAAACCTCGTGGTGCTGCTCGGCGCTCCCGATCCGGAGAGCGCTGAAATCGCCGCCGAGACCGTGGTGCTGGGCGACCCGGCCTGTGCAGGCGCCTTGGCCGAGACCCAGTTGGGTCTCGACGTGTACCACATCCTCGAAGACGAAATCCGGGCCACCCTGCCGGTCGACATCTACGACGAGCAGGTCGGCGTCATGGTCGACGTCCTCGATGCAGCGGAACTGACCGTGGCCGTCGCAAGCATGCGAGGCAAAGCCCCACCGCCCTGACCGAGCGAAGCAGGCAAATCTGTCCCTCGTCGCAGCGGGAGGGTTTCCGCCACCGGCGTATGCTGCCAGGCTGGCTGTCCGCCAGAGGCCAACGAGGAGGAGGCGCGATGTTCATCCAGGTGATCACGGGAACCACGTCGGACCGGGACGGCCTGCGCCGGCAGTTCGACCGGTGGCAAACGGAGCTGCGGAGCGGCGCCAACGGATACCTCGGTAGCACCGGCGGCGTCACGGACGACGGCCGCCTCTTCATGGCCGCCCGCTTCGAATCCGAGGAAGCGGCGCGCAGCAACAGCGCACGCGAAGAGCAGGGCGCCTGGTGGGCGGAGACCGAGAAGTTCATCGAAAACGCCACGTTCCAGGACAGCGTCGAGGTCCAGACCTTGGGAGGCGGCGGCTCGAACGACGCCGGGTTCGTACAGGTCATGCGGGGCCGGATCACGGACAAGGAGAAGGCGCCGGCGCTGATGGCTCAGTTCGCCGAGCTCCTGCCGACCCTGGCCGAGCAGCGACCCGACATCATCGGCGACGTGACCGTCATCCATTCCGACGGCTCCTACAGCGACATCCTCTACTTCAGGTCCGAGGCAGAAGCCCGCGAGGGGGAGAAGAAGGAGCCGCCGGCGGAGATGCAGGCGATGTTCGGGGAGTACATGGCGGTCATGCCGGTCGACGAGTACATCGACCTCAAGGATCCCTGGCTGATCTGACCGGCCGGCCGCTCAGGCCTTGTGCTTTTCGGGGGAGCCCTGCTGGCCGCCGGCGTCCTGCTTGTGCTGCAGGAACGAGAAGTTGCCGCTCGGTTCCAGGATGGCGAGGTCGATATCGCGGAGGTTGGCGATCCCCTGGTTCCGAGCGGACTCGAGCAGCTCATCGAGGGTGACCCGTTCGAGCCGCAGCGCCGGCTCGATGGGCTGCCCGTCCCGCACGACGACCACCGGCACCCCCTCGATGACCTTCCGCGCCTTCGGGAAGCGCCAGCTGAGGAAGGAGAAGATGAGGATCCATATCCCGATGGTGCCGACGGCCAGGATCGCTCCGGTGACGGAGGTGTCCTCCTGAGTGACACCTTGCTGGATCAGATCACCCACCACCACAAGCAGGAGCAGTTCGAAGGCCGTCATCTCGGCGAGCTCGCGCTTGCCCAGCGCCCGCGTGAGCAGCCATAGGAAGAAGTAGATGGCGGTGGCGCGAAGGATGATCTCCATCAGGGCAAAATCCAGGTCTTGTACTTGGCGGTGACGACAGGTTCTCCGTCGACGAGCACCGAGGTCCGCCCTTCCTTGCCCCACTGGACGCCCGGTTCGATGCGGGCGTCGAGTGAGATACCGAGCGTGTCTCCGTCGGGCGGGTCGAACTCCCAGATCACCTCGTCCGGCGTCGCCGTGGTCTTGGTCGGCTCGGGCTCGAAGCCGTTCTCGTCGAACATGTCGAGGTACTTGCTGTCGGCGGAGACCGTGATCGGGCCGTCGAAGCCACCGGGGTGGTGGATCTCGAGCGACCATGGCGTGGCCAGCCCGCCCCGGCTCATCTGTCCGTAGGTGACTGACAGCTCGTATTCGCCTCCCCGGACCGTCGTTGTCCGGGAGCGGACGCCGAGATGGCCCGTCATGCCGATGGCCAGGAAGCCGAACAGGACGACCATGAAGAGCCGCCGGAGCATGCGGGCCCGGCGCGATCCAAGAAGGTCCGGCTCCTCGGGGGCAGTGGGCACGACGTCGACGTCTGACCGCCGAGCCAGCTCGTCGGCCTCGGCGACATTCCCCCGGCCATTTCCTTCCACAAATTGCCGGTACCCGTCCGGGGGTGGCACCCAAACGGGCCTACGCTTCCGACGCCATGAACGACCAGATCCCGGTTGTGCTGCTTCACGGCTTTGCCACGTCGTCCGCCCGGACGTGGTGGGAGACCGGCTGGCTCGACCTTTTGGCCGACGCCGGCCGCCAGACCGTGCCGATCGACATCCTCGGGCACGGCAAGGCGGAGAAGCCGCACGACCCGGAGGCCTACGGCGACCTCGAGGGCTGGGTGGCCGAGCGCCTCCCGGACGGGCCGGTCGACGCGGTCGGGTTCTCGCTGGGCGCCCGGCTGCTCCTCGGCCTGGCTGCCACCCAGCCCGGCCGCTTCCGGCGCATCGTCACGCTCGGGGTCGGCCGGAACCTCTTCGAGCGGGGCGGCAGCGACGTCGTCGTCGACGCCATCAAGGCAGGAGACGCTCCGGAAAACCCGGCGGCGGATTACTTCGCCCGCCTCGCCGCCCATCCCGAGAACGACCGGGCGGCCCTGATCGCCTGCCTGCAGGCGCCGATGCGGCTCCTCAACGCCGAGGTGCTGGGCCGGGTGACAGCCTCAGCGCTCGTGGTGATCGGCGAACGAGACTTCTGCGGACCGGCCGACCCGCTCGTCGAAGCCTTGCCCAACGCCGAACTGGTGGTCCTCCCCCGCACCGACCATTTCTCGACGCCGAAGGACTTCATCGCCATGGACGCCGCCCTCAAGTTTCTCGACGAGGACTAGCGGTCGACGTCCTCCATATTGCCGAAGCGGGTCGCCTCCTTCACGTTGTCGGTGCTCTTGCATGTGGGACACGGCTTCTTCTCGTCGGCCTTCCAAGGCGGTTGATCGTCGCAGGCGAGGCAGAACCAGACCATGCGGTGACGGTACCGTCATTGCATGGAACCGGTCTTCACTAGCGTCGGGGTGGCGTTGGTCACCCTGTTCGACGAGGACGGTGAGATCGACGTCGCGGCGACTGCCGACCACGCTGTCCAGCTCGTCGAGCGGGGGATCCAGGGCGTGCTGGTCAGCGGCTCGACCGGGGAGGCGCCGGCGCTCACGGCCGAGGAGCGCGTGCTGCTGCTGGAAGGCGTGCGCGACGCCGTCCCCGACCACATCCCCGTCCTGGCCGGCACGGGCGCCCCGTCGGCCCGGCAGGCGGCGGCGCTGACGCTGTCGGCCTCGGAGCACGGCGCCGATGCCGTCCTCGTGCTCTCGCCGCCCCGGGTGGCCGACCCGTCGACCTACTACGACATCGTCGTCCGATCTGCCGGCGCGCTGGCGGTGCTGGCCTACCACTTCCCCAAAGCATCGGAGCCGGGGATCAGCCTCGAGGTCCTGACGAAGCTGCCTGTGGCGGGCATCAAGGACTCGTCGGGTGATCCCGACCGACTGCTGGCCGAACTCGACTGGGGCAGGCCCGTCTACACCGGGTCGTCGGCGATCCTGTCGTTCGCCGGCCCGCTGGGCTGCGCCGGGGCGATTCTGTCGCTGGCCAACGTGGAGCCGGAGGGTTGCATCGCCGCCTTCACCGGCGACGCCGCCGCCCAGCGCCGCCTGACCGCCCCCCACCAGGCCAGCCGGGTCGACTTCCCCCGGGGCCTGAAGGAGATGATGGCGGCCCGCTTCGGTACTTCGCCGGTCTGCCGCATGGGCTGACGGCGGCCGGCGTCAGAGCTCCTTCATCGCGTCGGGCTGGAGGCCCTCGTCGAGGAGGGCGGCCAACTGGCGGCCGTTGTTGACGGCGTAGTCGCGGTAGCAGTTGTTCATCAGGGCGTGCGTTTCGCGACTGGTGGCCGCGAGCTCCCGGATGCCCGGCACCCACTCGGCCAGCTCGTCGTCGGTGTAGTCGTAGGCGAAGCGCTCGGCGGCCGAGATCCACTTCTCCTCCCACGTCACGGGGTTGCGGCCGTGGAAGCGGACGACGGCGATGTCGGCGGTCGCCGCCACCACCGGCGGCACCGACGAGTCGAACCCCTGCGGCTCGTCGACACACACGTACGACAGCCCTTCCTTCTCCAGCAACCCGAGGGTGCGACCCCGCCTCTCCTCCACCAGCCAGGAGGGATGACGGAACTCGACCGCCAGGTCGTAGTCGGGCAACCGCCTCTGCAGCGTCTTGAGGTAGGCGCGGTTGTCAGGGCTGGGCCGGAACCAGGGCGGGAACTGGAACAGCACGACGCCGAGCTTCCCGGCGGAGTGCAGCGGCATCAGCGCCCGCCGGAACAACTCCCACGACTCGTCGACCGCCCCCTCGGGCAGGTGCGACAGGTACACCGACCGCTTCTCCCGGTGCTCCATCGGGACTTCCTCGGCGACCTCGGGCCAGAGCGAGTCCGGGCGCGTCGGGTGGTTGGTGAACAGCGAGTACGCCTTGATGTTCATGGTGAATCCGGCCGGAGTCCGGTTCACCCATAGCCCCGCCATCTCTTCGGTCGGCGGGTAGTAGTACGGAGCATCGGCCTCGACGACCGGGAAGATCGAGGCGTAGTACCGCAGCCGTTCCTCGGCCTTCATGGAGCGCCGAGGGTAGAAGTCGCTCTCCTTGACGAGCGTCTGGTCGGTCCAGGAGCAGGTCCCGACCAGGATGCGGCCGCGCTTGGCTACCGACGGCCCACGTTGGGCTTCTTGCCGTGATTGGCCTTGTTCCGGCGGCACTTCAGCTTGCGCTTGCTCGTCTTCTTGCTCATAAGAAGGACACCTTACCGTCGGGCGGCTACGAACCGCTCATGGCCATCTCGGGGACCAGAAGGGTGATTGCGGCGGCGCCGCCCGCCAGCCACTGGATGTCGTTGCCCACCTCGAGGTCGGAGAGCATGCGCTGGAGGGTCGACGCCACGGTCACCTCCCGCACCGGTTCGGCCAGCGCGCCGTCACGGATGATGAGCCCGTCGGCCCCGACCGAGAAGTCGCCGGTGACCGGGCTGGCGCCGGAGTGGAGGCCGCTGATCGCCTGCACGAAGAGCCCGCCTTCGGCCCGGCGGAGGAGCTCATCGGGCGAAGCCGAGCCCGGCTCGAAGTGCAGCGCCCTCGCCCCCACGCCGGGCGTGGAGGTGTAGCCGGCCCGGACGGCCGACCCGGTGGTGCCGGTGCCGCTGCGGCGACCGGTATGGACGTTGTGGAGGAACCGGGCCAGCTTCCCGTTCTCGATGAGGCGGGTCTGGCGGGTCGGGACGCCCTCGCTGTCGTAGCCGGCGGCACCGAAGGCCTCGGGGTTTGTCGGGTCGTCGACGATCGAGATGTGCGGACCGGCCACCATCTCGCCGAGGCGAGTGGCGAACATCGACCGGCCCTTCAGCACCGACTCGCCGTTGAGGGCCCCGGAGATCAGACCGAGAATCGACGACGCCACCAGCGGGTCGAAGACCACCGCCAGCTTGCGGCTCTTCGGCTGGGTGGCACCCAGCAGGCGGACGGCCCGTTCCGCCGCCATCCGGGCGGCCTCCTCGACGTCGAGCTCGGACGGTTCCCGCCCGACCGAGAACCCATAGCCCGTGCGGGTATCGACCCCTTCGCCGGCGAGCGTCAGAGCCGAGACCGAACACACGCAGCGGCGGGCGGTTGCTTCGACGCCGAGCGAGTTGGCCAGCGCCATCTCGGTGGCACCATCGCCGTAGGACACGGTGCGGACGCCCCGGATCCGGGAGTCGGCGGCCATGACCGCTCGCTCGAGGTCGAGGGCCAGCGTCACCTTGTCGTCGGCCGGGGTGGCCAGGAGGGCCTCGCGCCAAAGGTCGAGTGGCGCCCGGTCAGTGCCGGGATCGGCCGCGTCGTCGGGCCCGGGGAGGCCGAGGTATTCGTCGATCGAGCCGAAGCCGGCGTTATCGCGGGCTTCGGCCAGGGTCTCGGTCACGACATCGGGATCGAGCGTCCCCGCCCAGGCGAAGCCCTGGCGGCCGTCGACGACGATCCGAACGCCGACGCCTTCGACGTTCTCTGCGGTCAGCGACTCGACCTCGCCGCCGAAGACCTTGATCTCCGTCCCCTTGGAACGGGCGGCGTACGCCTCCACCTGCTCGCCGGGTTTGGCTTCCCCGGCGATCTTGCGGACCAGCGACAGCAGCGCCTCGTCTCCGGCGTTCATTTGCGACACCCGTCCGTCAAAAAAGAACGCAGGTCACGCACCGGCGGTACCTCCGACGGTCATCTCGGCGACCCGCACGGTCGGCTGGCCGGCGGAGACGGGCACCCCCTGCCCGTCCTTCCCGCAGGTGCCGGCCCAGGTGTCGAAGTCGGAGCCGACGGCGTCGATGGCCAGCAGCGTCTCGGGCCCGTTGCCGATGAGGTTGGCGGCCCGTATGGGAGCGGTGAGCCGGCCGTTCTCGATCAGGTACGCCTCGGTCACGCCGAAAACGAAGTCGCCGGTGGCGGTGTTGACCGAGCCGCCGCCGAGGGCGGCGCAGTACAGCCCGTAGGGGGTGGAGGCGATGATGTCGTCGGGGTCGGACTCGCCGGCCAGCAGGTAGGTGTTGGTCATGCGGACCATCGGCAGCGACTGGTACGTCTCCCGCCGCCCGTTGCCGCTGGAGTCCCGGCCGTCCTGACGGGCCCGAAGCAGATCCCACATGTAGTCGTTGAGGACGCCGCCCTCGATGAGCGTGTTGTGCCGGGCGGGGTGGCCCTCGTCGTCGATGGCCAGGGTGCCCCAGCCCCGGTCGTACGTGCCGTCGTCGACCAGCGTGACGAGCGGGGAGGCGACCTGGGTGCCGACCCGGCCCCGGAACACCGAAGCGTCGCGGTTGACGAGGTCGGCCTCGAGGCCGTGCCCACAGGCCTCGTGGAAGAGGACGCCGCCGGCGCCCTGGCGGAGCACCACCGGCAGCTTCCCGGTCGGAGCCGGCCGGGCGTCGAGCATGCGCAGCGCCCGCTCGGCGGCGGTGCGGGCCACCTCCTCCGGCGGGTGCCGGTCGAACAGCTCGAACCCGACGGTGTGGCCGGGGCCCTCGTAACCGGTCTGGAGGCCGCCGTCGCCGAGCGCCGTGCAGCTGACCATGAACCGGGTGCGGACCCGGTCGTCTTCCACCAGCAAGCCGTCGGAGTTGGCGATCAGCACCCGCTTGCGGGCGTCGGCGTAGGAGGCCGACACCTGGCGGATCGCTCCTCCGGCGGACCGGGCGGCGTCATCGGCCCGGCGCAGCACCTCGGCCTTGCGGAGCTTCGCGACGGTCTCGGGCAGCTCCTGGATGGCGTGGGCCGGGCCACCCGGGGTGCGCTCCAGCGCCACCACGGTGGTCCGCCCCTCGGCGCCGCGCGCGGCGGCGCCGGCGGCTCGGGCCGCTTCGGTCAGGGAGCGCTCGGAGAGGTCGGACGTGTGGGCGTATCCGGTGGACGCCCCGGACACGACACGGATCCCCGCACCGCGGGCCCGTCCGGCGGTGAACTCCTCGATCTTGCCGTCGTCGAGGCGAGCACCTGAGGTGCGCCTGTCCTCCACGTAGACCTCGGCGAATTCGCCGCCGCCGCCGAGTGCGGCGGCCAGTACCCGCTGGAGGACAGATTCCTCGACCACTGGGCGGTCCTTTCCGCGGGGCTTCGCCCCGATATGAGCGTTTCTGGGCAAGAACTACTGCCACATAAAAATTGGGGGAGCAGGCTCGTTCCGCCCGCTCCCGCATGGTGCTTCTATCGTACGCCTGTGGACCTGCAACCGGGTTCGGCCGCCACCATCGAGCGGATCGTCGGCGAATGCGACACGTCGGCCGCCGCCGGCACCTCGAACGTCGCGGTGCTGGCCACCCCGAGCATCATCCTCTTCGCCGAGCAGGCCATCTGGGCGGCTCTCGACGGCCGCCTCGAGGCCGGCACCAGCGCCGTCGAGCACCGGGTCGAGATCAGCCACCTGGCTCCCACGCCGGTCGGGGCCAAGGTCAGGGCCGAGGCCATCCTTGAAGCGATCGATGGCCGCCGCCTGGTGTTCCGGGTCTCGGTCTCCGACGACCGGGGCCTCGTCGCCGCCGGCCGCTTCACCCGGGTGATCGTCTCCAAGGACCGGTTCATGGAGAAGGCCGCCGGCGCCTAGCGGGCTGACGCCCGCTACGGCACTGTTCTGGCGGCTTCGCCGCCCCGGGCGGGGCCCCAACCCCGCCCTCCTCCGGAGGATGGGGCCCCTGCCCCATCCCCGGCCGTCATGAGTTACATCAGCGCACTCGACCTCGGGTAGACGTCGGCCGGGTCGGTGAGGACGTTGACGAGGGCGGGCACGCCCGACGCCAGGGCCCGGTCGATGGCCGGGCCGATCTCGTCCGGGTGGGAGACGAGCTCGCCGTACCCGCCCAGGGCCTCCACGACCTGGTCGTAACGGGTGCCCGGCCGGAGCTCGGCCGCCACGTCGTAGCCGTAGAGGGCCTGCATCGGATGCTTCTCGAGGCCCCAGATGCCGTTGTTCCCGACGATGGCCACCACCGGCGCTTCGTGACGGACAAGCGTGTCGAAGTCCATCAGCGAGAACCCGGCCGCCCCGTCGCCCAGCATGATGAACACCTGGCGGTCGGGCCGCCCCTGGGCCTGGGCTGCGAGCCTGGCGGCCAGCCCGTATCCGGGGCCCGTGCCCAAGCAGCCGTACGGGCCGGGGTCGAGGAAGGAGCCGGGGGTCTCGGTGTCGATGAGCTTCCCGGCGTAGGAGCCGAAGTCGCCGCCGTCGACGACGACCACGCCGTCGGGCTCCAGCCGGTCGCGCAGTTCCCCGTAGATGCGGGCCGGATGGATCGGATCGGCCGTGCTGCGGAGCGTCTCTTCTTCCTTCTCCCGGCGGGCCGTCTCGTCGGCCGACAGGTCGGCCACCCACTCGGCCCGCTCTTTCTGACGGGACGCCTCCACGCCGGCGGCGACGATGCCCCGGAACACAGCCGACAGGTCGCCGGCGGCGGCCCCGGCCAGTTCGACGTGGGTGGCGATCTGGGACGGGTGCTCCATCAGGTGGACGACCCGGGCTCCGCCGCCGAACTGGCCGAAGCCCAGGCGGAAGTCGAGCGGCACGCCGGCCGCGATCACGAGGTCGGCCTTCTTCAGGGCGGTCGACCGGGCCCGGGAGAAGGCAAGGAGGTGCGACGCCCGCAGCGTCCCCCGCCCGAGCCCGTTCATGAGGACGGGCACGCCGGCGGCCTCCGCCAGCTCCTCGAGATCAGCTTCGGCACCTTCCCAATAGACGCCCGCGCCGGCCATGATGACCGGCCGCTCGGCGTCGGCGATGAGCTTGGCAACCTGGGCGACCGCATCGGAGGCGGGCTCTCCGGCCGGAGCAGGCCCGCCGAGCGTCACAGCCCACTCGCCTTCCGCCGGTTGGGGGGCTCGATCGAAGAACTGGTCGACAGGGATGTCCACGAAGCAGGGACCTCGCGGCGCAAGCCGAGCCGCCGTCAGCGCAGCGGAGACTTCAGGGAAGATCTCCGTCGTCTTGGCCGCCGTCACCGCCCGCTTGGTCACCTCGGCCACGATCGGCACGTGGTCGACCTCCTGGAGGGATCCCGACCCCCACCGTGCGGCCGGGGCCCGTCCGCCGATCACCACCATCGGCGACCCGCAGAAGAAGGCGCTGGTGATGGCGCTCATCCCGTTGGTCACGCCGGGCCCGGCGGTCAGGGAGGCGACGCCGGTCTGGCGGGTGACCTTGGCCCAGCCCTCGGCGGCGAATCCGGCCGTCTGCTCGTGGCGGGTGTCCACGATCTTGATGCCGGCCGCGACGCACCCGTCATAGAGGGGGAAGATGTGGCCGCCGGAGAGGGTGAAGAGAACCTCGACGCCGGCTTCCTTGAGTGCGCCGGCCGCCAGGTTGCCGCCGTGGACGTACTCGGGGGTCTGGGGGTGTCCCCCGGAGGATGACCGCATACTGGGTCCTTCCTCTCGCAGATCCGGATGCGGTCTCGCCGTCGGCGATTAGGCTAAGTCCGATGCAGGGCCGAGCCACATCTGACGTTTCGCCGCGGCGCGGGTCGTCGGCGGCGCCGTGGTGGCGGGCGTTCCGGATCGTGGCCAGCGCCGTCATGCTGGCACTCCTGCTGCCCCGGATGCACCTGAGCGCGTTGCTCCCTCCCGGACACCACGGCGACACGGTCACCTACCTCCTGCTCGCCCTCCTCACCACGCTCGGGGGAATCGTGCTGTCGGCGTGGCGGTGGCAGAGGGTCCTGGCCGTCTTCGACGCCTCCGCCCGCCTCCCCAACCTGGTGTCGCACTATCTGGCCGGGCAGTTCGTGGGGAACTTCCTGCCCTCGACGATCGGCGGCGACGTCCTGCGGGTCAGCCGCCTCACCAACTCCTCGACCGTTCCCGGCACCTCGGTGTTCGCCTCCGTGGTGATCGAGCGGCTGACGGGCTGGATCGTGCTCCCGCTCCTGACCCTGGCCGGCCTCCTGCTCAGCCCCTCGCTGCTGAAGCTGGGGATGGCCAGCCGGCTCGCCCTGGCCCTTTCGCTCGGCACGCTGGTCCTGTTGGCCGCCATCGTGTACGCCGCCGGCAGCCGGCGGATGGCGGGCCGCTTCGCCGCCAACGAGGGGTGGACCCGCTTCATCGGAGCGGTGCACCTGGGTATCGACTCGCTCCGGCGTCGCCCGCAGGCGGCGGCCGGAATCGTGGCGGTCGCCACCATCTACCAGCTCTCACCGATCCTGGTCGCCTGGTTCGCCACCCGGGCGCTCGGCCTGAACTTGCCGATGGCGGCCCTGCTGGCCTTCACCCCGGTGGTGGCCATCGCCCAGGTCCTTCCCCTGTCCCTCAACGGGCTGGGGCTGCGGGAAGGCGCGCTCGTGCTGTTCCTCGGGCCGCTTGGCGTCTCCGCCGGGCAGGCCGTCGCCGTCGGGCTGATCATCTACGCCGCCACCCTGGCCGTGAGCCTCCTCGGGGCCCCGGCGTTCGCAGTCGGCAGTCGCAGGGCGGTATCCGTCTGACGTGAAGCCCGTCCGGCGCCTCTACTGGTGGCGTGAGGTGCTGATCACCCTGGTGCTCTACCAGGTGTACTCGGCGATCCGGAACGTGAGTGAGGGCAGCCTGGCGACGGCCTACCGCCATGCCACGCAACTCATGGAGTGGCAGTCGGCCCTCGGTATCAACCACGAGGAGACGCTGCAGGACTGGGCGCTCAACAGCCGGCCGCTGATCATCTTCATGAACTACATCTACGGCTCGCTGCACTTCATCGTGACGGCCGGCGCCGTGATCTTTCTCTACCGCCGCTGGCCCGGCGACTACCCGCGCTGGCGTAACACGCTGGCCCTGACCACGGTCCTGGCCTTGATCGGGTTCATCTTCTGGCCGCTGATGCCGCCCCGCCTCCTGTACACGGCCGGGGAAGGCAGCTACGGCTTCGTCGACACGCTGGCCCGATACCCCACGTTCTGGTCGTTCGACTCGGGGGCGATCAACAAGATTTCGAACCAGTACGCGGCCATGCCCAGCCTCCATTTCGGCTGGGCGCTGTTCTGCGCCGGGGCCTTGGCGCCACGGCTGCGTCACGTGTGGGCCCGGGTCGCCGCCGCCCTGTACCCGGTGCTGACACTGGCCGCCATCGTGCTGACCGGCAACCACTTCTTCCTCGACGCCGCAGGCGGCGCCGTGGTCTTCCTGGCCGGCTACGGACTCGCCCGGCGCCTCACCCGCCCGGGCCCCGTCCTCACCGACGAACCGCCGCCGGACGCGGCGGACGGGGAGGGTCCTAGGACACCTCCCCGTCCGGGTCCGCCCGCTTCGTTGAGTACTTAGGACGCAGTCGCGATCGAGATGATCGGGGCCGCAAGGCTGCCGGTGAGACCGCCTCCGGCCCCGGCGTTGCCAAAGAAGGTGATCGACCCGTCGGCCCGCGCAATGCGGTAACCCATCCCGGCCTTGGTGGCGGACATGCCGACCACCGGAGCGGGATTGCCGTTGACGGCCGAGCCGAAGAACGGGGCGTCGCCGAACCCGAAGATGCCGCCGTCCCTGGCCACGAACCAGTACCCCTTGCCCGACGGGGTAGCAGCCATCCCGACGATGGGCTCGTTCAGGGTCATGTTTCCAGTCGACCCGAAGAACCGGGCGTCGCCGAAGGCGAAGATGCCGCCGTCGGAGGCCACGAGCCAGTACCCCTTGCCGGACGGACTGGGGGCCATTCCGACAATGGGCTTGTTGAGCTTGATGGCTCCGGTCGAGCCGTAGAAGCCGGCGTCGCCGAAGGCGAACATGCCGCCGTCGCTGGCCACCAGCCAGTAGCCCTTGCCCGACGGCGTCGCCGCCATGCCGACGATCGGCTTGGTCAGCTTGATGCTGCCGGTCGAGCCCCAGAACGGCGCCTTGTAGGCGAAGATGCCGCCGTCGGGGCCGACGAACCAGTAGCCGGTGCCGTCAGGATCGGCCGCCATCGACACGACCGGCTTCGCGCCGGCGAGATGGCCAATGGAGCCGTGGTACTTGGCGGTCCCGAAGCTGAAGACGCCGCCGTCCCTGCCGAGGAGCCAGAAGCCCTCGTTGGAGGCCACCGGCACCGTCTCGATCGGCTTCGGCGCCGTCGTCGGCGGGGTGGTGGGAGGCGGAACCGTGCCGCCGCCTCCGGGCTGCGTCGGGGGCGTCGTGGCGCCCGGGGCGCTGACGGGGCCGAGGTAATTGCCGTCACCGTCGGGGATGCGGTCCATGATGTTCTCATCACCCACGGCGAACTCGCTGCGGCCGCCCCAGTTGAAGGCCGAGGGGTTGCCGAAGCACTTCGGGTTGACAGTGACGACGTAGCTGTTGTCGGGACCCATCGAAGCCTGGCCCTGCCCGGCGCAGATCGTGCTCGTGCCGGTGTTGTAGATGTCGGCGTACAGGCTGCCGCTGTCGGCGCCCCACTCGATGGTGAAGTCGAACTTCCTGTCGCCGGTGGTGTCGACGAACCAGGTGACGACGCTCTGGCCCCACGATGCATCGCTGGCGGCGTTGACCGGGTGAGCCATCTTGGCACTCAGCACGATCGCCCCGGCCTGGTAGGTGGCGCTGGCGGCGACGATGTCGGCCTTCGGCTCGTTGGGCACGTTGGTGTTGCCGCCCTCTCCCACGCGGGTGGTCGCATCGCCGGCGGGGTCATTCACGGACTGACTGCTTGCCGCTTCGGCGTGCAGCCACGATCCGGCCCCATAGGCGGCCAGGAGCGCCAGGCTCGTGGCCACCGCGGCCCAACGGGGTCGCCTGCTCACGTCGAAACCTCCAGGGGGAAAGCAAATGGGCAGCGCTAGCCCTCCTTGCTTCGACGCAGGCGCCCATTTCCCCCTGTCCGACCAGGGCGGATCTCAGCAGTTCAGGACGACAAATCCCTCCAAACCGCCGCGAAGATCCGGGTCAATTTTCTTCCGACCGGTGGATCGTCACCAGGCGGCGCACGGAGTCCCGGACGGCCCGGTCGGCCAGCGACAGGTAGGCGTGGCGGGCGGTCACCAGCGCCAGTCGGCGGGGAGGCATGCCGGAGATGGTGACCGTCCGCAGCCCCGCCAGACCGGGTGGAACCGCCGTCTGCGGCAGGATCGACGCCCCCCGTCCGGCGGCGACAAGGTCGGCGATGAGGCGCACGCCCTCCACCTCCACCGGGACGGTCAGCCCCAGGCCGTGGGCGGCGGCAACCTCGTCGATCTCCAGCCGGAACGGGTTGCCCGACGGGGGCAGGATGAGCGAGAGAGCGGCCATGGTGGCGAACGGCACCGGCTCCGGTGGCAGCTCGACGGTGTCGGGTACGAGCCCGACGAGGTCCTCCTCGAGGAGGTGCTCGACCGTCAGGCGGGGGTCGACGATCGGCTCCGTCACGACCGCCATCGTCACCTCGTGGCTCACGACCTCGGCCGCCAGCCGCTCCGAGGCACCCTCGTTGATGCGGAGCATGACCCCCGGCGCCCGCTGGCGGAGGTCACCGACGAGGGCCGGCACCAGCCAGCGGCTGGCCGTCCCGACGACGCCAAGGCTGGCATGACCGGCTTCGAGACCCTGGAGGAGCGACAGGTCGACCCGCATGGCCTCCAGCTCGCCCCGGATCCGGCGGGCCCGTTCGAGGACCACCCGGCCGAACTCGGTGGGGGTGGCCCCCCGCCGACCCCGAACGAGGACGGGCACGCCGAGTTCCCGCTCGAGCTGGCGGATCTGTTCGGAGACATTCGACTGCACGGTGTGGAGCACATCGGCCGCGGCGGAGAAGGACCCCGACTCCGTGATAGCCAGCAGCGCGTCGAGATGCCGGATTTCCATCGGTCTCCCAGCTCCTCACATTCGTCCGATATCGGCCCTGGTGGTGGCCTTTTACGGCCCATTCAGCAGTGGTATCGCTGATATAGATTACACACATCCGAGATAAGCTCTTTTTTCGATTGCTTAGTCGTGATTGGATTCGGGCAGAGCAAAAGGCGGGATCGGGGGTCGTATCCCCCCGCGAATCCCCCGAGACCCGCCGTCCCCCCTCTGACCGTTTGAGCACGGACGACTTTTCGCAGGAGACGAGACGATCATGACCATGTTGGCGACCGCACCGGTGGCGGGCGGTACTGCCTGGATGGCGGACGCAGTCTGCTACGGGCATACAGCCGTCTTCTTCGCCCCTCCCGGCGAACGCCCCGAGGCCCGCGAGGTACGCGAGACCAGAGCCCGTGCGATCTGTCACGCCTGTCCGGTGATGTCGACGTGCCGGAGCTGGGCCCGGGAGAACCGTGAGTACGGATTCTGGGGCGGCGAGTCCGAGGAAGAGCGTGCTGCCGCCGGCTTCCGCGTCGAGATGCCGGTCGGCCGGATCGCCCGGTACCCTCGTGGCGAGGGGAAGCCGGTGCAGGCTCGGCCGGACCGGGCCACCCGCCAGCGCCTTGCGGCCACCGGGTAACAAACGGCGACCCCGTTATCTAAATAGCCGATCGTTCCGATCGGGCTGACGCATTGCGTCGATTTCTGACGTCGTGGGACAATTGTTGACGTCTGGGATCTGCGTTCCATCGGAAAGGTTCTCTCCGTGTCCGCGTCGCTCGCTTCGGAACTCGTCATCGATCTACGGGATGCCCCCACTCGCGGGGTGTCCTGGCAGGCGATCGCTTCCTGCAACGGGCAGACCGATCTGTTCTTCGCCGCACCCGGCGAGCGTCCGGAGGCTCGAGCCCGGCGCGAGGCCAAGGCCCGGCAGCTCTGCTTGGTGTGCCCGGTCCTCGAACCCTGTCAGGCGTGGGCCCGGGAGAACCGGGAGTACGGGTTCTGGGGCGGCGAATCGGAGGAAGAGCGGGCCATGGCGGGCTACCGGGTGGACATGCCGGTGGGGCGCGTCGCCCGCTATCCCCGGGGCAAGCGCCCCCGCTTCTTCTCGCGG
>JAICGL010000007.1 GCA_025923175.1 Acidimicrobiia bacterium | reverse complement strand
TTGAGGGCCGTGGAGGCCCGCCCCCGGACGCGGGGTGGGCCTCCTCCTGTTTACAAAGGGGGTTCGGCCCCGCACCACGGCGAAATTGAGCTTTACTTAGCGCGTGCGCTGACGAGGAGTTGCTTGTGACGGAGTGGACGCGGGCCACCACGGACGACGCCGGCACCGACGAGTCGGTGCGGGAACGGGCGCGCCAGCTGCTCCTCGGCGTCGTCGAACCCGCGGTGTTCGGGCCCGGCGAGACGCTGGCCATCTCCGCCCACCACCTGCCCGGCGAGCCGATCAGCCCGTCCGAGGCGCTGCAGCGTCCCTTCGAGCCATTCGCCGTCGGCGACGCGTGGGGGCCCCGCTGGGGCACCACGTGGTTCCGCCTCCAGGGCCGGATCCCGGCGGCGTGGGCCGGTCACGAGGTGGTGCTGCGGTTCGGGGCGACCCGGGTCGGCACCACCGTCGGGGGCGGCGAGTTCCTGATCTTCTCGGCGGAAGGCGGGAACCCGCTGTCTTCGCGGGGGACACCCCCACTGTTTCTCCGGGGGACACCCCCGAACCCCCGGCCCCGGGCGCTCGCCGGCCTGTCGTTCCAGCACGCCGCCGTCACACTCACCGGCTGCGCCACCGGCGGCGACGCGGTGGACCTCTACGTCGAGGCGGCCGCCAACCCGACCACTCCCGAGGACCGGATGGCCGGCTTCGACTGGCCGGAGCTGCGGCCCGACCCCGGCGGGCAACCCGGGTTCATCCTCAGCCGGGCCGAACTGGCGGTACGCCGCCCGGAGGTCGGGGCCCTGGCCGTCGACCTCCGCCTGGCCATCGGGCTGGCCGCCCACCAGGAGGCCGGTTCGACTGCCGCCGCAGAGACCCACGCTGCGCTCGCAGCCGTCTGTGCCGCGATCGATCCGGGCGACGTCGCTGGTTCAGCCGCCGGCGCCCGCGCCGCCCTGGCGCCGTTGTTCGGCGCTCGAGCAGTCACCAACGGGCACGGTGCAGTCGGTCACCTCCCCGCCGCCACCAACGGGCACGCCGCAATCGCCGGGCCCGCTCGCAGTGCCGACGAGACGGGCGTCACTCCAGCGCGGGTCTCGGCCGTGGGCCACGCCCACATCGACACGGCATGGCTGTGGCCGCTGCGGGAGACCGTCCGCAAATGCGCCCGCACCTTCGCCACCGCCGTGTCGTTGATGGAGGACTTTCCGGAGTACCGCTTCGTGTGCTCGGCCGCCCAGCACCTGGCCTGGATCGAGGAGCGCTACCCCGACCTGTTCGCCCGCATCGCCGAGCGGGTGCGCACAGGCCAGTTCGTGCCGGTGGGCGGGATGTGGGTCGAGGCCGACTGCAACCTGGCGTCGGGAGAGGCGCTCGTCCGTCAGGTCGTGTTCGGCAAGCGGTACTTCGCCGACCGGTTCGGTGTGGACTGCCGTGAGCTGTGGCTGCCCGACGCCTTTGGCTACACCGCCGCGCTTCCCCAGATCATGGCCGCCGCCGGAGTCGACTGGTTCATCTCCCAGAAGCTGTCGTGGAACGAGACCAACCCCTTCCCGTTCCACACCTTCTGGTGGGAGGGAGTCGACGGCACCCGGGTGCGGGCCCACTTCCCGCCGGCCGACACCTACAACGGGGTCATGTCGCTGCGGCAACTGTTCCGCAGCGCCCGTGCGGCCCGCTCGATCTACCCGTACGGCCACGGCGACGGCGGTGGCGGTCCGACCAGGGAGATGCTCGAGGCGGCCCGGCGGGTCAACGATCTCGACGGCGCCCCCACCGTGGCCCTCGAGCCGCCAGCGGCCTTCTTCGCCGCCGTGGAGGCCGACCCGGTGCCGCTGCCGGTGTGGGCTGGCGACCTCTACCTGGAGAAGCACCGGGGCACATTCACCAGCCAGGCGGGCATCAAGCGGGGTAACCGCAAGGGCGAAGCCGCCCTCCAGGCGGCCGAGCTGTGGACGGCGGCGGCGTCATGTGGTCCAGGCGGCACCGGCCCCGCCCCCGAGGTGCGCGACGAGCTGGACGCGACCTGGCGGCTGCTGCTCACCAACCAGTTCCACGACATCCTTCCCGGCTCGTCGATCCGCTGGGTGACCGAGGAAGCCGAGGCGCAGCTGGCCGAAGTGCAGCACCGAGCCGATGCGCTGGCCGCCGACGCCCTCGATGCGATCGCGGAGTCGGTGGACACCAGCGGGTTCACCGAGCCGGCTGTGGTTTTCAACCCGACGCCCTTCGCCCGGAGCGAGGTCGTGGACATTGCGGGCCGTCCCCGTCTCGTCGACGTCCCGCCGTTGGGTTGGACGACAGTCGACGGCAACGGCGATCCACTGTCGCATCAGGTATCCGTCGGCGACGGATGGATCACCAACGAGCACCTTCGGCTCGAGTGGAACAGCGACGGCTCGCTCACCCGGGTCTTCGATCTCGACCACGGCCGGGAGGTGCTGGCCGATGGAGCCTTCGGGAACCTGTTCCAGCTCCACGAGGACCGACCGAAGGACTACGACGCCTGGGACGTCGATCGTGACTACCTGGACCACGTCACCGATCTCGTCGGCGATGCACTCACTGCACCCGTCGAGATTGAGATTGTGTCGGGCGGGGGGTTGCGCGGCGCGGTGCGGTTCCGGCGCTGCTTCAGCGAGTCGGTGATCGACCAGACGATGGTGCTGACGGCCGGGTCACGGCGGGTGGACTTCGTGACCGACGTCGACTGGCACGAGGACCACAAGTTCTTGAAGGTGGCGTTCCCGGTCGCGGTGCACGCCCCCGCCGCCCGCTTCGAGATCCAGTTCGGCCACCTGGCCCGGCCGACCCACGCCAACACCGCTTTCGAGCAGGCCCGCTTCGAGGTCTGCGCCCAGCGCTGGGCCGAGCTGTCGGAAGCCGGGTTCGGCGTCGCTCTGCTCAACGACTGCAAGTACGGCTACGACGTCCGGGGTCACACGATGCGGCTGTCGCTGCTGCGAGCCCCGACCGCGCCCGATCCTCTGTGCGACCGGGGCCGGCACCACTTCACCTACGCCCTCCTGCCCCACGGCGGGGACCTGGTTCCGGTGATCGCCGCCGGCTACGCCCTGGGCGCTCCTTTGCAGGTCCGCACCCCCGGACCGGCTGCGGCGTCGGCCGGGCAGCGTCCGGCGGCGCTGTCTCTCATCCGGGCCACCGCTGTTTCTCCGGGGGACGCCCCCACTGCGTCTCCGGGGGACACCCCCGAACCCCCGGCCCCGGGCGGCTTTGTCGTCGAGACGGTCAAGGCCGCCGACGACGGTCGGGGTCTCATCGTGCGGGGCTACGAGGCGCTCGGCGGTCGCCGCCGGGTCCGGCTGGTACCCGGTGTGGTCTGCACGGCGGCCGTCCGCACCGACCTGCTCGAGCGGGACGGTGCCGAGGTTCCGGTCGCCGACGACGGCGCCATCGAGCTGACGGTTCGCCCGTTCGAGCTCGTCACGCTCCGGTTGCTGCCCTGAACGTCAGTCGATCGGGAGACGGGAGAGCAGCTCCGCCTTCTTCTCCTCGTACTCCTCGTAGGTCATCAGCTTGGCCTCGAAGCGCTGGTGCGTGACCTCGATCTCCTGGAGCAGCTCGGCCGCCGAGATGGGGCCTTCGGGGTTTTCGGTGGACGTCTCGGAGTCATCGGCAGCGGCGTTTTCCTTGGCCTCGGCGGAACGCTCCAGCCGCTTCTCGCGCTTGGCGGCAGCCTTGGCCTTCTTGGCCCGGTCCCGTTGGAGCTTGGTGAAGCTCGTGCGTTGTGTCGCCATGCCTAGTCTCCTCTCGCCCGCCAGCCTACCGGCACGGCGGCCAAAAACCGTCCCTATAGTCGCCGAACGCGGCCAACGATCTCTTCCAGCGCATCCGGCAAGCGGCTGGTCAGATGGCTGGCCAGATCCACGAGCGACGCGCCGGTGACCCCACTGCACACCACAACCCGGCTGTCCCGGCGGTGTTCGAGCAACCCCACGAAGACCGGGGCGAGCACGCGCTCGCCGGCTGTCGGCGAGACGGTGAGCGCCTCCGGCGGCACGCCGAGGTGCACGAGCGCCGCCCGGTGCCGTTCGATGACGGCTTCCCGGGTGACCGCCTCCATCTTCTCCCACGTGTCGGTGATCTGCCGGAGAATGGCGGCTGTCTCCATGGTGGCCGCAAAAGGCCCCTTCTCGCCAACCGTTTGGCCGATTTTGCCCTTGCCGGGGGCCACTGGATCGCTGCCCGGCCAGGGGAATGGCGCCCCGCTCACCAGGTCGAAGGCCAGCGTCGTCGACCGGTGGGCGACCGCCCGGCGGGTAGCGGCGGTGTAGTCGAGCCGCACGAGTTGCACCCAGATCCACCCGAGACCGGCCAGCGCGACCCGCTCGGCGAAGAGCAGCCCCCGCCGCTCCCGGGCGATCGCCGCCCGCCCGGCCCGATCCGAAAGCCGGATCTCCCACGCCGGGGGAAGCAGGACGCCGGGCCCACCCGCGGCGACCAGGAGCGCCTCGGCGGAGACATTGACGGGCTCGACCAGGCCGGCGTGGTCGAACCGGAACAGCGGCATCCCGACCTCGTCGGCCCAGGTCAGCGCCGCCGCCGTGTAGCTCATGAGGCTGAAGAACAGCGACTGGCGGCCCTCGCTGCGGGCGACGCCGTAGAGGGCCTGGAGCTCCGGGCGCCCTACCGGCGTCAGCTGGGCCTTGACCTGGGCGACGGCCTCCCGGCTGCGGACGTCGACGCCCCCGTCGGTGCCGGCGCCGGTGCAGCGTGCGTCCTCGAAGCCGAGATGGCGCATCCACTCCGCGGCGACCTGCTCGGCGTCGTCGGGAGAGCGGATGGTGCGGGCACCTGCGCCCGAAACGTTTGCCCCCCCGTCGTCCGCCACCTGGTACGTGTACCACGACCCTTACTCAACTTCGGGGATACCCCCTCGGCCGGCTGAAGGACCGCCCCTGACCTGGGCTGGTTCATCTGATGTTCACAAGCCGGTGACGAAGCAGGAACGTTGCGGGCGGACCATCGCCTCGATGAGTGGAGCAGGAACTTCTGTAGGAGCGGCCTGCGTGCTCCTGCGCGTGTGGCTGCACGACCGGCCCGGAGCCCTCGGCGCCGTCGCCTCTCGCATCGGCGCGGTGCGGGGCGACATCGTGGGCATCGACGTCCTCGAGCGCAACGACGGCGTCGCCATTGACGAGTTCGGCGTGGTCCTCTCCGACGCCGAGCTGCTCCCGCTCCTCGTCCGGGAGGTCGAAGAGGTGGACGGGTGCCGTGTCGAGCACGTCACCGTCGTCAGCCACTTCCCCGACCCCCGGCTCGACGCCTTGATCTCCGTGGCGCTCGTCTGCGAGGCCGACGACGTCACCACGCTCCAGCGTTCCCTCGCCACCTACGCCGGCTCCGGCTTCCAGGCCGACTGGGTGGCCGTCATGCACGGCGAGCAGGTCCTCGCCGCCTACGGCAACCCGCCGGCCGACGCCTACCTCGTCGCCCTGGCCGCGGGCGCCACATCGTCACCCGCGGTGGCCTCGGGCCTGACCGGTCCCGACGACCTCGCCGCCGCTCCCCTTCCCGTCGTGGGGGCGGTGCTCCTGGTCGGCCGCACCGGCAATGAGTTCCGGGAGCGGGAACGGGCCCAGCTCCAGGCCCTGGCCCGCATCGCCGACCACGTCTGGCGCCGCCTCGACCCGTCCGCCGTCCCTGTTCCTCCGCTGCCCCGAGACCCAGTCGGGGCCATCACCACCTAGGCACTTATGGCCCTCGCCCTCGTCACCGGTTCCCGCCCCTATCTCCGCCCGGCGGCCACGGCCCTCGCCCGCACAGGCTTCAACGTCGTCACCTGGGAGCCGCCGGCGTCGCCGCCCCCGCCGGGCGGCCCGTTCGACTGCTACCTCCAGCTGCCATGTGCTGATGGGCTGGTGTGCCGCATCGACACGCTCGCTGCCGTGGCAGGGCGCCTCGGACCGGACGCCTCCGTCCTGCTGGGGGTTGAGGACGTCCAGCCGGGCGCTCGTTCTCAACGGGGCGCGACGGCGCCTGATCTGCTGGAGGCCATGGCCCTGGCGCTACTCGAGGATCTGGGTCGCCCGGCGGCGCGGGTCGCCGTGGTGTCCGTGGGGGACCTGTGCCGGCCGGCGCCGGCTTTCACCCGGATCGACCCGGTGCTCGGCGCTACTCAGTGGGAGATGCCGACGCCGCCTCTGGTCTCGGCGCCATAGCGGGCCAGCTCCCGCTCCAGGTCGAGGCGGCCGATCCGCTTCCGGCCCTCGATGGCGCCGTCATCGATCTGGTCAGCCGGGACGACCCAGGCGATCTCGAACTCGAGTCCGTCGGGATCCTTCCCGTACAGGCTCTTCGTCGTCCCGTGGTCGCTCGCGCCGACGAGAGCACCCGCTTCCGACAGACGTGCCGACAGCCGCTCCAACTCCGCCAGCGTGTCGACCTCCCAGGCCAGGTGGTAGAGCCCTACGGACCCGCCCCGCCCCGCCGCTGAGGACGCTGCGTCCGACCCGATCTCGAACAGCCCGAGGTCGTGGTCGTTGGTCGACCCCGGCGCCTGCAGGAACGCGGCACCGCGAAACCCTTCAGCGATGTTGAGCACCCGGAAGCCGAGCACATCGGCATAGAAGGCCACGCTGCGCTCCACGTCCCGGACATACAGGACGGCATGGTTCAAACGGGTAATGGGCACGATGCCCCTCCTTCCCTGTCGTCCCCCATCACAACATTATTGCATACGCAAGTAATTCCCGTGCGGGTGGCGCGACCCATGGGCGGGTACGAGTCAGCCGTGAGCGACCAACACATCCCGCCGGACTCCGAGCAGAATCCCCGCTTCGCGGTCATCGCCAAGGCGCTTGCCCGCTTCACCGGCTCGTGGTGGGCGGTCGCCGTCACACTGGCAGTCGTGCTGGTGTGGGTTGCGGTCGGGTTCATGGTCGACTTCTCCCGCGGCTGGGAGCTCAGCATGGTCGCCGGCCTGCCCGTGTTGACGCTGCTCCTGCTGGTCATGGTTCAGCACACGCAGAACCACGACAACCTCGCCATGCAACTGAAGCTCGACGAGATCATCCGCGCCCACGAAGAGACCGAAGACGAGATGATGCGCGTCGAAGACGCCAGCTACGAGCATCTCGAAGGCGTCGAGCGCGACTTCAAGTCCCACGTCGAAGAGAACACGGAGCGACGAACCCCCGCCCAGCGCCGAGGCGTCGGCTAGGGCATCTCTTCGGGCGGGGGCTGCGGAGAATCGGCTTGCGGGGTGGCGCCCATGGCGATGGCGCGGTCGTGCTTGATCCTGCGAATCGAGATGTAGGCCAGGAAGGCGGTCACGATGCCCACGTTGAGGACGGCCTGGGCGGGGATGACGCCGACGATTGCCAGCATGACAAGGACCGGCCAGGCGACGGCTCCCGCTACGGCCAGGACAGCCGTGATCTTGAGCCACATCGGGCGGGGAACGGGGATCGACACGATCTCAGACGGTAGAGCAACAATGGGCCGATGAGCGCTGCTGCCCCGCCGACCGTCATCGAGGCCGCCGTCAACGGGATGGTCACGAAGGAGCAGAACCCGTACGTGCCCCGGACGGTGGACGAGATCGTGGAGGACTCGCTGCGCTGCCTCGACGCCGGAGCGTCGATCGTGCACCACCACAACGACGAGCCGGTCTTCGGCGGCGCCACTCGCCACTGCGCCGGGCCCTACATCGATGTCTGGACGAGGCTGCGGGCTGCCTGGCCTGGACTTCTGCTCCACCCCACGACGGCCAGCGCCACTGCCGACTCCACCATCGAGGAGCGTTACGCCCACGTGGCGGAGCTCTACGACGCCGGGCTTGCGCCGATGGCCAACTGCGACACCGGCACGATGGCGCTGGCCATCCCGACGCCAGACGGACTGCAATCACTGCCCCTGAACTTCGGCAATTCGGCCGCCGACGTCGACTGGATCCTGCGCTGGTGCCGGGAGCAGGAGGTTCCCGTCACGATGTCGATCTTCGAGCCCGGGTTCCTCCGCCTCGCCCTTGCCCACCAGAAAGCCGGGACACTCCCCCGCGAGGTCAAGATCCAGCTCTACCTCGGGGGAGACCGGCTGCCGTTCGGCCTGCCGGGCACGCCGAGCGGCCTCGCCGCCTACCTCGACATGCTCGAAGGGACCGGCCTTTCCTGGATGGTGGCGCTGTACGGCGGCGACGTCGTCGCCACCGGGATCGCGGCCCTGGCCATCGAGAAGGGCGGCCACGTGCGAGTCGGCCTCGAGGACCACCACGCCCCTCCCCGACTGGCCCGCAACGAAGAACTGGTCGCCGAGATCGCCGCCCTGTGCCGATCCGCCGGCCGCCCACCGGCCACGGTCGAGGAAGCCCCCAAGATCCTGTTCGGCTGACGCTTTCCCGGCGGTTGCACGATTCGTGCAACCGAGTGCGGATCTGATGCAGGCTTGCGTCGTGGAAGTGCCCGAAACCCGTTACGCCAAGAGCGGAGGGGTGAGCATTGCGTACCAGGTGGTGGGCGATGGTCCCATTGACCTGGTCTTCATCCCTGGATTCGTTTCCAACGTCGAGTACTACTGGGAGATGCCGGCGACGGCACGGGCCTTCCGCCGCTTCGCCTCCTTCTCCCGCCTCATCATCTGGGACAAGCGGGGAACGGGCCTCTCCGATCCGGTCGCCCGCGTCCCCACCCTTGACGAACGAGCCGAGGATCTCCGGGCCGTGATGGACGCGGCGGGCTCGGAACGGGCGGCAATCATGGGCATCTCGGAAGGCGGACCCATGGGGATCCTCTTCGCCGCCGTCCACCCCGACCGGACCTCGGCGCTGATCCTCCATGGAGTGTCGCCGAAGTTCAGCGCTTCGGCTGACTGGGAGTGGGGATGGAGCCCCGACGAGGTCCGTGTTCTCCTCGCCGATGTCGAGGAGAACTGGGGCAGGACCGCCCTGATCGACGTGTTCGCCCCGACGCTCGCGAACGACCCGACCGCGGCCCAGGTGTGGGGTCGGATCCAACGCGTCGGGGCAAGTCCGGCCATGGGCATCGCCCTGTGGCAAGCGCTGTGTGAGCTTGACTGCCGCGAGGTCCTGCCCGCAGTTCGGGTCCCGACGCTGATCCTGCACCGCACCGGCGAGCGGGTGGCGCACGTCGAAGGGGCCCGTTACATGGCGAGGACGATCCCGGGGGCGAAGATCGTGGAATTTCCCGGGATCGACCACTCGTTCCTGGTCGGCGCCGCCGATCCGGTCATCGACGAGATCGAGGAGTTCCTCACCGGAGTGAGACCGGGGCAGGTCGCCGACCGGATCCTGGCGACGGTGCTCTTCACCGACATCGTGGGCTCGACCGAGCGGGCCGCCCAACTCGGTGACCACCGCTGGCGCGACCTGCTGGCCGCCCATGACAAGGCAGTACGGCGTGAGTTGTCGGCGTTCGGCGGCAAGGAGATCAACTGGACGGGTGATGGCTTCCTGGCCACGTTCACCGGCCCGAGCCGCGCCATCGAATGCGCGTGCGCCGTGCGCGATGCCGTGCGTCACCTGGGCCTCGAAATCCGGGTGGGGCTGCACACCGGGGAATGCGAGCGGTTGGCCCACGACCAGCTTGGTGGCCTGGCCGTGCACATCGGCGCCCGCGTGGCGGCTCTGGCCGGCGCCGGGGAGGTGTTGCTTTCCAGCACTGTCAAAGATCTCGTGGCTGGATCAGGGATGGACTTTCTGGACAGAGGATGCCACGCCCTCAAAGGCATCCCGGGCGAATGGCGCCTCTTCGCCGCTCAGGGCTGACAAGCCGGAAGAAGTTCAGCGACGTTCGGTGCGGCGGTAGCCGGCGGCGGACGACCAGGACTCGATCACCAGGTGGTCGGGCGGGTCGCCGATGCGGACGATGCTCGCTTCGCTGATGTCGATGCGGAAGAGGTGGAACGGTTCTGGCGGCTCCGCGCTCTCGGGCGGTTTGTCGCCGCCGTGCTCTTCGGCGGTGTCGGCGCCGAAGCGGCGGACGGTCTCGGGGTCGGTCTCCTCGACGGCGCGGCCGGACAGCTTGGCGTCGCCCAGCTTCAGCTCGGCGTCGGCCGTGGCGGAGTGGACTGCCAGGCGGGGATCGCGGAGGAGGTCGAGGGCCTTCAGCGAGCGGTGCATCATCCCCAGCCAGGCTTCCCCGTCCTTGAAGGTCACCTCGTTGCCCGAGACACGCGGCGAGCCGTCGGCTCGCAGGGTGGCCAGCACCTTGTGCTTGTGGGCGTCGAAGGCCGCCCTCACCACAGCGGCCAACTCGGGGACGGCCGCCTCCACCTCCTGCCAGGACGACATCGCCGAGCGCCCCCTTCAGCGGTGGCCCTGCAGCGCCAGGATCAGGCCGCCCATCAGGCCGAGGTTCTTGTAGAACTGGATTTCCTGCGGCTTCCGTTCGGCCCCTTCGAGATCCCAGAACGGATGCCCGGCCAGGGTCGTCGGGACCATCGACGCGATGAGCCCCAGGGCGGCCAACCGCGGCACCTTGTTCACGACGAGCGCGGCGCCACCGGCGACCATGGCTGCACCGTTGCCCCGCACGGCCAGCGCCGGATTCGGCACCCCGAGGGCGGCGGCCTTGTCGACCCGGGGCCCGGGCTCCCGGGCAGCGTCGAAACCCAGCTTGATGAACACGGCTCCGAGCAGCGCCTGCCCGGTCCGGCGCTCCACCCAACCAATGGCTCCCATACCGCCCGACCCTATCGCCCGGACGCCGCGTAAAAGCCGCTGACGTCAACATCTGTTGACGACGGACCGCTCGTCAACATATATTGACTTCATGCGGACGACGTTCGATCAGGAACAACCAGGGCCCGACGGTGTGCTGGGCGAGTTGACGGCGGTCCGGGAGGCCCGCCAGGAGGTCGAGCGCCGCGAGGCGGCCCTGGTCCGGCGGGCCCGCAACGAGGGAATCGTGTGGGAGCAGATCGCGGCGTCGCTCGGCGTTTCGAAGCAGGCGGTGCACCGGAAGTACGCCGGCCGGCGCCTCGCCCGAGGGCAGTCGCGCTCCTGACCGCGCCTACCATCGGATTCCTTCACTGGTAAGGGGGCGTCGTGAAGGTCCGCGTGGATCCTGAGAAATGCCAGGGGCACAACCGCTGCTACTCCTTGGCACCGGAGCTGTTCGTCGTCGACGATTACGGCTACGCGAGCGAGGCAGAGGACGGCATCGTTCCGCCGGAACTCGAGGAGAAAGCGAAGCTGGCCGAAGCCAACTGCCCGGAACACGCCGTCATCATCGAGGACTGAGGCCAATGGCGACCGCATCTCGTCCGCCGGTCGACGACTGGACGACCGACTACGACATCTTCCACCCGACGTACTGCTCGGACCCGGGCCCCATCTGGGCCGACATCCGGCAGCGCTGCCCCATCGCCCATAGCGAACGGTGGGGCGGGTCGTACCTCCCGACCCGCTACGAGGATGTCGCCGAGATGGCCCGGATGGTGCCCGCGCTGTCGAGCCAGGAATTCATCGTCGTGCCGCCGGTTCCGCTCATCGACCCGGAGACGGGCGAGGTGCTGCGCAGCCGGCCCTACGCGCCGCCGATCTCGTCCGACCCGCCCTTCCACACCGAGGCTCGCCGGCTGCTGCTCCAGGCCTTCTCGCCCCAGGCGGCGGCCACGTTCGAGCCGTACACGAGGGAGCTGGCGCACCGCCTGATCGACGAGTTCGCCGATAAGGGCCAGTGCGACGCAGCGGTGCAGTTCGCCCAGCAGATCCCGCCCAAAGTCATTGCCCACCTGCTGGGTCTCGACGAGAACATGGGCGACACGTTCATCGAATGGGTGCGGGGCGTCCTCGAGATCGGCGCCACCAACCCGGAGGTGCGCGTCGCCACCGGGCTCAAGATGCTCAAGTTCTGGGGTGAGGAGATCGGCCGGCGGCGGGCGGAGCCCACCGGCGACTTCATTTCCTGGCTGCTGGAGCAGGAGCTCGACGGCAAGCCCGTCGACGACATTCACGTCACGTCGACGTGCAACCTGCTGCTGGTTGCCGGAATCGACACCACGTGGAGCTCGATCGGCGCGGCGATCTGGCATCTGGCCACCCATCCCGACGACCGCCGGCGCCTGGTCGACGAGCCGGAACTGCTGCCCACGGCCGTCGAGGAATTCCTGCGCGCCTACTCGCCGGTGACGATGGGCCGCCTCGCAACCGAGGACGTCACCGTCAACGGTGTCACGATCCCAGCCGGCAGCCGTGTGCTCATGAACTTCCCGGCTGCCAACCGCGACCCCGAGGTCTTCCCCGACCCCGACACGGTCGTCATCGACCGGGCCCACAACCGCCATGTCGCCTTCGGCATCGGCATCCACCGCTGCGCGGGCTCGAACCTGGCCCGTATGGAGATGCAGGTGGCGCTGTCGGTGTTCCTGGAGCGGATACCGGAGTTCCACCTGGACGGCTCGGGCCCGGTGACCTGGGCCGGCGGGCAGGTGCGGGGGCCACGGTCGATCCCCCTGCACTTCACCGCGGCGTAAGTCCAACCTCGGGGGGAAAGCCCCCCGTCCTCCTCGGAGCGTGCTCCGAGGGCGACGGTACGCTGCTCCTATGAGCAGCGCCGAGCCGATCTACGCCTCCCGGGTTCTCAAGCTTCCGCTGGTCACCCCGGACGGCGACACCGTGGGCCGGGTCGACGATCTCGTCATCGGTCCGCCGACCGGGGAGACCGCCCCGATCCTGCTCGGGCTCGTGGCCGGGGTCGGCCGGAGGCGCATCTTCATCACCGCCGCCCGCGTCAAGCACTTCGAGACGTCGGGCGTCGTCCTGGGCAGCTCCGCCCTCGACCTCCACCCGTTCAAGCAGCGGACGGGCGAGCTGCTCCTCACCTCCCTCCTCGACCGGCCGATGCGGGGGGAGCGTGTGCTCGACCTGTCGATGCGGCCCCGCGTCTCGCTCTACGGCCGCTTCGGCATCGCCGAGGTCATCCTCGGCCGCCGGCGGGCGTTCGGCCTGACGGCCAAGATGCGCCGGGTGCCCTGGGAGGAGGTCGGCGAGCTCTTCGACGTCGGCGAGGCGGCCGCCGAGCTCGTGAAGCTGCGCAGCATGCACCCGGCCGAGACCGCCCGACACATGCAGGAGCTCACCGACGAAGCTCGCGAGGAGCTGGTCGAGGCCATGCAGGACGAGGACCTGGCCGACGTCCTCGAGGAGCTTCCCGAAGAGGACCAGGCCGAGATCCTCGAGGCAATGGAGCCCGAACGGGCCGCCCGGGTCCTCGAAGAGATGGAACCCGACGACGCCGCCGACCTCCTCTCCGAGCTCGACCAGGAGCACCAGACCCGTCTCCTCGAGGCGATGGACCCCGAAGAGGCCGACCCGCTGCGCCGCCTCCTCATCTACGAGGGCCACTCGGCCGGCGGGCTCATGACCCCCGAGCCGCTGGTGCTGCTGCCCGACGCCACGGTGGCCGAGGCGCTGGCCCGCATCCGGGCCGAGGAGCTCCCGGCGGCGGTGGCCTCCTGCGTCTTCGTGACCCAGCCACCGACGCAGCCGCCGACCGGGATCTACCTCGGCGCCCTGTCGTTCCAACGGTTGCTGCGCGAGCCGCCGAGCACACGGCTGGCCGACCTCGTCGACGGGCAACCGGAGGCCGTCCACCCCAACATGCCTGAGATCGCGGTCGCCGAGCGGCTGGCCGCCTACAACCTGCTGGCCGTCCCGGTGTGCGACGAGTCGGGCTTCCTGCTCGGCGCCGTCACCGTGGACGACGTGCTCGACCGGACGCTGCCCGTCGGGTGGAGGACCCATCAGTGAGGCGCCCTGCCGACCTCAGCACGCCCCGCTACCGAGGCGGCTTCCCTCTGCACTACGACCCCGAGGCGTTCGGCCGGTTCTCGGAGGGCCTCGCCCGCACGCTGGGCACCGGCCGGTACCTCATGGTCCAGACGGTGGTGGTCATCGTCTGGATCATCGTCAACGTCGTCGCCGCCGCCCTGCGCTTCGACCCCTACCCGTTCATCCTGCTGAACCTGGCCTTCTCCACCCAGGCGGCCTACGCCGCCCCACTCATCCTCCTGGCCCAGAACCGCCAGGACGCCCGCGACCGGGCCCAGGCCGACGAGGACCGGCGCACCGCCGCCCTCGTCCAGGCCGAGACCGAATACCTCGCCCGGGAGGTGGCCAACATCCGCATCCTGGTTGCGTCGCTTCCGACGGCCGAGGAGTTCAACACCGCACTCGAGCGCGTGAGCGAGGCGATCGACCGGCTGGGCCCGTCCCCCTCAGGACACTGACACCAGGTCGACGACGAAGACCAGCGTCTCGTTGGGAGCGATGTCGGGCGGGTAGCCCTGGGCCCCGTAGGCCAGGTCGGGCGGGATGACGAGCTGGCGGCGGCCGCCGACCTTCATGCCGGGAACGCCCTGGTCCCAGCCCGGAATCACACGGCCGGCGCCGAGGGGGAAGGTGAAAGGGTCGCCGCCGTCCCAGGAGGCGTCGAACTGCTTCTTGGTCGAGAAGGAGACGCCGACGTAGTGGACCGTCACGGTCTGGCCGGCCAGCGCCTCGTCGCCGGAACCGACCTTCAGGTCCTTCTTCTCGAGCGTCTTCGGCGGGTCGCCGGACGGAACCTCGACCTTCGGCTTGCTCGCTTCTTCCTTCTTGTCGTTCCCGCAGGCGGGCAGGGCCACCGCCGCGACGGCGGCGAGCGTAACGAGAAGGACGACACGGACGCTCTCACGCATGTCGGGAAAAGCTAACGCGGCCCGGTGAAGCGGTCAGGAATGACTGCCGATGGCGCTAGGACACCTCTTCAACCACACACGCCCCTTTGATTACCAATTTCTGGAGCCCACCCTTCCGCCGCCTCGCCCTCGCCGCCGGTTGCCTCGCGCTGGTGGCACACGGCACGCTGGGCCTCCCCGCCCGGGCCGCCGTCGACCCCAACGACCCCAACGTGGTCGTGCGCCGGATCACCGTGCCGATCCAGGGCAGCTTCAGCTACCGCGACGACTTCGGCGATCCCCGGGGCAGCGGCGTCCACGAGGGCAACGACCTCATGGTGGCGAAAGGCCGGCCGCTGCTGGCCGTCGTCGACGCCACCGTCCGGCGGATCTACGTCGACAACGGCACGGCGAGCCAGGGCAACATGCTGGTGCTGCGCGACTCCGAGGGCTGGGAGTACTGGTACATCCACATCAACAACGACACGCCGGGCACCGACGACGGCCTGAACCCGCTGGAGCACGCCTTCGCCGCCGGCATCACGGTCGGGGCAAAGGTCACGGCCGGCCAGGTCGTCGCCTACGCCGGTGACAGCGGCAACGCCGAAGCGACCGGAGCACACCTCCACTTTGAGATCCACCAGCCCGGCGGGACGCCTGTCGATCCGTACCCCAGCCTGCGGCTCGCCCAGGGCCTGCGGTTCGGGAACCGCTGCGCCTTCGACACCAACCCGACACCGTTCCCGGCGATGAGTTCGGCACCCGGCTACTGGCTCCTCGGTGGCGACGGCGGCGTGTTCTCATTCGGCGAGGCCGCCTTCCACGGCTCGACGGGCGGGATCAAGCTCAACCGGCCGGCCGTGGCCATGGCCGCCACCGGGGACGGGGAGGGCTACTGGTTCGCCGCCACCGACGGGGGCATCTTCGCCTTCGGCGACGCCGGCTTCTTCGGGTCAACCGGGGCGATGACGCTCAACCAACCAATCGTCGGGATGGCCGCCACACCCTCCGGGCAGGGCTACTGGCTCATCGCCCGGGACGGCGGCATCTTCGCCTTCGGCGACGCCGGCTTCCTCGGGTCGACCGGGGCGGGGCCACTGCCGTCACCGGTGATCGACCTGGCCGTCACCCCTACGGGCAAGGGCTACTGGCTCCTGGCCGAGGACGGCGGGGTCTACGCCTTCGGCGACGCCACCTACCGGGGCTCGCCGGCCGGAACCGGGTTCTGCGACCGGCCCGCTGCCCGGCGCATCGCCGCTTCGGCCACCGGCAAGGGCTACTGGGTGGCCGCCGCCGACGGGTCGGTGTCGGCTTTCGGGGACGCCTACGACCACGGCTCGCCGAAGGCCGCCGGGGTGACGCCGAACGCGGCGCTGCTCGACCTCGTGCCGGTGCCGGTCCCGCCACCTTCGCCGACGACGACCACGACGACCACCACCACGAAGCCGTCCCCGTCGTCGACGACGACCACGACCCGCCGGCGGCGTTAAGGGCACAGGCTCAGGCGGCGGACGGGTCCGCCGATCAGGACGATGCGCAGACGGATCTGCGCCGCATTACGACACAGCACAGGGACGTGCCATGCAGGAAGACCCACGGGCCGTGCTCGGCCTGCCGCTCGACGCCACCCGGGACGAGGCGCAGCGCGCCTTCCGCCGCCTCGCCAAGCAGACGCACCCCGACGCCGGTGGTGACCCGGCCGCCTTCCGGGCCGTAGCCGATGCCTGGGCCGAACTTGGCACGCTCCTCCCCCACGGCCGCCGTCCGCCCGCACCCTCGCCCCACGCCGCGGCGTACCGCCTTGCGGTCAGCCGGGTGGTGTGGGCCGAAGCACGCCCAGCACCTCAGCCCGTCCGCACCGACTTCGCCTCACTCCTGCAGTCGGAGATGGCGCGGCTGGCGGCCTGAGAAAGCGCTCGACAGTTAGAGCAGGGCGGGCACCGCCTTCGGTGCCGGTGCGGACGGAACCGGGACCTCCCGCAACAAGCTCGTGTCGAACCGGCGGTGCGACGGGTTGAAGGCGATGTAGGGGGCGAGCGTGACGGCGCCGTCGCGGTGCGGGAACAGCGTCGAGTCCCGGCCCTTGCCGTTGTCCTCGATGCGGACTTCGAACGGGCCCGGGTGAGCGGCCAACGAGGCCGACGGGATGACCAGCTGCTCCCAGAACCGTCCGTTGACGACCACGCCGAGCTTGTCTGACACGAGCGAGCGGATGAGGACGGGCAGCGGCAAGCCCCCGGCCGCGAGGAGCGGCTCGCGCTTTCCCTGCGTGCCGCGATGTGGGTTGACGAGCTCGCCGCCGGCGGCGGCCACCGCGGCCAGGAAGCTCTTCCCGTCGGCCAGATCGACGACGTCGAACGTCTCGGCGTCGTCGAGCGGCGAGTGGACCATCACCTGCCAGCCCTCGCAGATGTCAGCGGCAGTCGTGCCGCTGTCGATGCGGCGACAGCCGGCGTGGTTCATCTGCCGGGCGGAGTAGTGCGAGTCGACCTGGAACGAGTGGCCCATCACCTCGCCGGCGCCGCGAGGCATCATCGCCGGCGGCCAGTCGATCCGTTGCCAGGTCGTCAGCTCGAACGACCGGTCCTTCACGTGCACGGCGGCCGGGCGCAGCGGGTTGAGCGGCAGGACGAGGAACGACAGCGTGCCTTCGGCGTTGCCCTGCGGCTTGAGGTCGAAAGTGAACGATGCCCGGCCGGTGCCGACACCGAATGGCGGTACCTGCTTCATCACGTCGTGAAGGTTGACCTTGTCGACCTCGAAGATGCCCTGCGGCGTGAGGACGGCGGTGCGGGTCTCCTTCCCGACGGTGGCGACGACGGCCACCAGCGCGTCGTCGATCGTGTACTCGAAGTTGAGCCGCATCGTGCCCTTGTAGTTGGGCGTGGTCAGTGCGAACGGATAGGTGCTGGCCCCGACGAGCGACGTCGGCTCCTGCTGGGAGTAGAGCCCCTTGTAGGTGGCGACGGTCCCCTCGGGATCGGTGGCCGTCTCCGCCGACTGGAACGACCACGCCTGGGAGAGTTGCAGGCCGAGGGCGTCGAGCGTCGGCTTGAGGCTCTCGAGAGAGATCGCCGAACCGTGCGACAGGTCGTCGTGGGCCAGGAGGTCGACGTACCGGCTCGTGACGCCGGTTCCCGGCGACTTCTTGGTGAAGTCGAAGACGATGCCCATCTCGCCGGCGGGGGTGGCGACGAAGTAGCGGGCAGTCGTGCGGTCGTATCGGACGGAACCCGACCCGAAGCGCTGCTCCAGCCAGGCCTTGTGGCAGGGCGTGCCGGTCGGCCAGTGGTCCTGGATCCGTTCGGCGCAGGGGTTGGGCAGGACGAGGGCGTCGTAGTTCAGATAGCTGGTCTCGCCGAGGTCGCGTTGCTTCCGCTGGGGCTCGCCTCCCCCGGACACCGGGAGATCCTCGACCACCGGTGCGCCGTAGTCGGAGAACTGCCGCATGACGAAGTAGGCGGGCGGCACGTTGGGGAAGCGGACGAGCCCGTCCGGCCCGCTGACACCGGCCAGCAGCGGTTCGTGCAGCGGGTTGAGCGGCAGCACCATGAGCGGCCCGTCGAGCAGACCGAGACCGGGCGGGAGCGCCGGGATGAGAGCGAAGGTGAGGTCCTCGGCCGGCATGTCGTGGATGTAGAAGTTGAAGGCCGTGAGCGACAGGCCTTCGACGAGGCAGAGCGGGACGTCTTCGACGAGGTCGACGCCGAGACCGGACAGCGGGAGGCGGAGGTAACCGCACCACGCCCCCGGCGCCCAGGGGTTCTCGCCTGGTGGGAGGGTCAGCCGCAGCCCGTCGACGGCAGGCTCCATGACGGGGACGGGCCGGGGTTCGCCGGCGCCGGCCGTGAGTGCTTCTCGTTTCCCGGCGGCGGAGGTGGTGATGCGCTCGCCGATGTCGACGGGTCCGGGCCGGGCCGCGCCGTTGAGGATCTTGAGGTCGGCGGCCCAGGGTTGGCCGGCGGCCGGTTCGGCACCGAGGTCGGCGGGGCCTGCCACGAGCGGCCGCTGCCGGGCAAGGTCGCCCCGAGGCGCTTCGGACAGCCGGCCGACGCCCTGGCGCCAGGCGGGGACACCGGGGATGGGGACGGCGCCGCCGGTGAGAATGCCCCGGAGAGTGGAGCCGTCGCCGACCCCGTCGCGGTGCAGCTGAGCGGCGACAGCGCCCACCGCGGCTGCGGCGGGGATGGTCGAACCGACGAGCGCGGCGCGCCCTCCTGCGACGGGGACGGGAAGGTCGAGGGTCGGGGCCGGCCCGGCCGTGCCGCCCTGGGCGAGGAGCCCGGCCAGCGACGACTCGACGGGCACGAGCCCGGCGATGCCCGAGGGGGCGACGAGGTCCGGCTTCACCCGGCCGAACACCGACGGCCCGCCGGCGCTGGTGGCCGCCACACCGTCGCGGTCGGCGGCGCCGACGGTGATGACCTCGGGCAGGCCGGCCACGCCGAGGATGGACTGCGGCCCGGGGCCGAGGTCACCGGCCGGGGCCAGGACGGCGATGCCCGCCTTCGCCAGTTCGGCAGCATCCTCCCGCAGCTTCCCCCAGCTGTCGGCCAGCCCGGTGGCGACACGTTCGGCCTTCCCGGGTGCGTCGGTGAGCCCGTGCGCCATCGGGTCGAGGAGGGAGGCGGGCGGGAAGGCGAGGACGACGGCGTCGAGCTCCTTCGGGTGCTCGCGGGCCCAGTGCAGCGCCTCACCGACCGCGGCCCGGTCCACCCTGCCCTTGCGGTACACGTCGACGGCGGTGACGTGCGCCTTCGGGGCGACCTGGAAGAGCACCGAGGCGGCGTAGGTCCCAAGGCCCACCTCATCGACGTCGCCGGAGCGGGTGAGCTGCTTCGCGTACCCGTCGCCGAACGTCGCCTTGTCGGCGCCCGACGAGACCAGGAGGACCCGCACCTCGCCCGGCACCCGGAGCCGGCCGAGCCCGGAAGGCGCCAGCAGTTCCGTGGCGCCGAGCGCCTTGCCGAGGAGCCCGTCGAGCGACAACCCCAGGCCGCCGGGCTCCTGCGCCGGGTCCGGCCCCTCGGCTCGGGCACCGGCCAGCCCGGCCAGGAGGAAGACCGCGGTGAGGGCGGACACGAACCGTTGCCTGGGACTCCGACGCCCCGGGGGATGGGGAGTGTCCCCCCGATAACGGCGGCGTGAGCCGCTTCGGAACGGGGCCATCGGCGCACCTCCGGCTGGCAGAAATTGGTCAACTGGAGCTTACGGAGCATCAATGGCCGCAGGGGGGTTTCTCCGCCATATGCGCGACCGCTAATACTGAGAGCAGGCGAAGGGAGGCGGGGCATGTTCTTCCGCCAGTATCAGCTCGGATGCCTGTCGCTCTTCAGCTATCTGATCGGCGACAGAACCAGTGGCCGGGCGGTCGTGGTCGACCCGCAGCGCGACATCTCCCAGTATCTCGATGACGCCGCTGCCGAGGGTCTGCATATCGAGCGGGTGATCGAGACCCACTTCCACGCCGATTTCCTCTCCGGCCATCTGGAGATCGCCGCGGCGACGGGGGCGCTGGTCAGCTACGGGGCGGCGGCCAAGACCGAGTTCGCCATGGATCCCCTGGAGGACGGGCAGCGGCTCACCCTCGGCGAGGTGACGCTCGACGTGCTCGCCACGCCCGGCCACACGCCCGAGTCGATCAGTGTCGTGGTCTCCGAGCGGGAGGGCAGCGAGCCGTGGGGCGTGCTGACCGGCGACACGCTGTTCATCGGCGACGTCGGCCGGCCCGACCTGCTGTCGGCCGCCGGGGCTTCGGCCGACGACCTGGCCCGGGCCTTGTACCGCTCACTCCACGACAAGCTGCTCGCCTTGCCCGACGGGGTGAGGATCTTCCCGGCCCACGGCGCTGGTTCGGCGTGTGGCAAGAACCTCTCGACGGCCACCCAGTCGACGATCGGCGAGCAGCGCGCCACCAACTACGCCCTCCAGCCGATGAGCGAAGAGGACTTTGTGACGGCGGTGACGACGGGCCAGGCGGTGGCGCCGCCCTACTTCGGCTTCGCTGCCCGGACGAACCGGTCGGAGCACGAACTCCTCGACGACGCGGGAGAGCCGTCCGTCCTCAGCGTCGAAGAGGTGGCCGACTTGCTGGCCGGCGGTGCTGTCCTCATCGATGGGCGCTCAGCCTCCGAGTTCGCCTCCGGGCATCTGCGGGGGGCGATCAACGTCGGCATGGAGGGCCGCTTCGCCGAGTATTGCGGCGACATCGCTCGGCCGGACCAGCCGATCGTGGTCTGCACCGATCCGGGCCGGGAGGGCGAAGCGAAGGTGCGCCTGGCCCGAATCGGTTTCGACAGGGTGGTCGGATCGGTCGGCGATGTGCAGCGGGTGCTGGCCGAACACCCCGAGCTGGCCGTACCCGCCTTGAGGATCTCCGCCACCGACTTTGCCGGCTGGGACGAAAGCGACGGTCCCGTGCAGATCGTTGACGTCCGCAATCCGGGAGAGCAGGAGGAGGGCGTGATCCCGGGCGCCCGGCGGATCCCGCTCGCCGCCCTGCTCGGAAGGATCGACGAGCTCGACCCGATGATGACCACGATCGTCTACTGCGCCGGCGGGTACCGCAGCTCCATCGCTGCTTCGGCGCTCACTGCCCACGGCTTCACGCTGGTGGCCGACGTCCTCGGTGGCTATGACGCCTGGAAGGTCGCCGGGTTCCCGACCGAACCCGGCAAGCCGTAGCGCACGGCCCCGCCCCGTCACCCCCGTTGTGGCACAAGGCTCCTACGATGGCTCGCAATGCAGCGGAATGCTTCGGTCCGAGCTCTGAAAGGTCTGGTCGGCGGGATCGCCACCGTGTCGCGCCTCACCGGCCGCGGCAGCGGGGCGGTCATCGGCGGGCGGGTCGCCCTGGCTCTCGACAAGGGCGCCCTTCCCAAGCTGACCGCCGGCCGGTCGCTGTACCTCGTGTCGGGCACCAATGGGAAGACCACCACGACTGCGCTCCTCGCGGCGGCGCTCTCCACCGCCGGGTCGATCGTCCACAACACCACGGGCGCCAACCTGAAGACCGGCCTCGTCAGCGCCCTGGCCAAGGACCTCGACTCGCCGGTGGCGGTGCTGGAGGTCGACGAGGCGGCGCTCGTGCAGGTGCTGGCCGAGACCACGGCGACAGTGGTGGTGCTGCTCAACCTGAGCCGCGACCAGCTCGACCGGTATGGCGAGGTCCGGCTGGCGGCGGCGAAGTGGCGCACGTCGCTCGGA